>CAYFXL010000039.1:0-21427 GCA_964346945.1 uncultured Syntrophobacterales bacterium | reverse complement strand
AGAAACAGCGGAGTCACGTGCTGAAATTTCTTTTTCCCATAAAATCAAATACTTACAAAAATATTTGTATTAAAAACCAGGAAACTTCAGTACCTTGACTCGGAGTTTCCTTTGGTTTCTCCGTCTATTTCGTTTGTTCAATGTCCAAGGTTCCTTGGGCTTCTGGAGTAGTCCGTTGTTCTTTCCACCCCTCGATGCAAAGGGGGGAATTGATTCCATAAGGCCCAGCTTGACTTCTGCAGGCTTTTATGGTCCCTTCCTCGAATGAGGTATGAGTGTCGATAAGGTGGAGGAGCTTATCCATGAAGGTGATATTCAACAAGAAGTACACCGAGGTCTATGCGTATGACCCCGCGGCTGAGGCAGGCAGGATGGAGGCCATCTGCAGAGCCCTCGAGGGGGCCTTTGAGTTTGAAGAGCCGGATTCCGCTACAGATGCGGACCTGGAGCTCTGCCACACAAAAGGTCATATCCAATATGTAAGACAACACAACCCTGCGGCCTATACCGTTGGGAAGTTGGCTGCGGGAGGGGCCATCAAAGCGGGGAAAATCGCCTATGATGGAGAGCCCGCCTTCGGGCTCATCAGACCGCCCGGTCACCACGCCAGCCCAAACTCGTGCTGGGGGTTCTGTTATTTCAATAATATTTGCATCTCCATCAAAAAGCTCTGGAAAGAGGAAAAGATTAAGAGGGCGCTGATACTGGATATCGACCTTCACTATGGCGACGGGACGGCAAATATCTTCAGCGGTTCGCGCGAGGTCGCCTACTTCCACCCGGAGGGATATCATCGGGAGGGATTCATGGAAACCCTTGCCGGATACCTTGAAAGCGCGGAGAATTACGACATTGTTGCCATCTCTGCGGGTTTTGACCGCCACGAAAATGACTGGGGGCGGATGTTAAAGACCCAGGACTACGAGAGAATCGGGGAACTGGTGAAGACCCATTCCCTTCGGACCTGCAAGGGAAGACGGTACGGGGTTTTGGAGGGTGGCTATAACCATGGAGTCTTGGGGGAAAATGTAAAGGCCCTCCTCGAGGGTTTGAAATGAGCACCGACTGCCGAGAATGTCCTTCAAATTGATATCGGTCCAATTCCTCCCTGTAGCGCTTCCCTCAATATTCTCATTATGAAATCAAGAATTTTCCGAATAGATAAAGGGGAAATTTTGATCAAATCCATGGGAAATTGACTTCCTCCGGAATTTCTAATAATGTGGAGGGGTCTTCAGCCTTCTCGTTGATGTTGGGAACGGCTCAGAGTTCTTGCGTGTGGCAGAATCACGGAAATCTTATCATATGAGATACGTGTCCTTTTGGAGGAGAGGGGAAATGTCGAAAGAAGAGAAGTTTCTTGGAACGAATTGGCTTTTGGATACGAGGGAATCAATAATGTTGTACCATGAAGTTGCAGTTCCCTTGAGGGAAGAGGTAGGGATTGTAGACACACATACGCACCATAATTTGAGGCAGATTGTCGAAAATCACCCTTTCCCCAATATTTGGAGGGCGGAAGTACTGGAGCCCAGAGAAGACTATGCAAATAACGATCACTATATCATTCAACTCGCAGCAAAAATCCCTGGGTTTTCGCAGGCCCTTGCTCGGGATCCTGAGGTTCCAGATTACGAAAAGTGGATTGCACTGAGCAAAGTCTTTCCTGAACTTGAGGGGAGTCATGTTCATCAATGGTTCCACCTGGACTTGCGAAGGATGTTCGATATCAAGCTGTTACTCAATGGGGATACGGGCGACAGGATATGGACATTGGCCAATGAACGGTTAACGGAGAAGGAATTGCTGCCGCAGGCCATACTGAAAAGGATTCGGGCAAGGGTTATCTGTACTACGGATGATCCTCTGGATGATTTACGCTATCACGAAATTGCAAAAAAAATACGTGGGATCACATTCTTGCCTACTTTTAGGCCGGATGCTTATTGCAACATCTTTAGCGATCAATGGCGTTCAAAGGTCGAAGGCATTTGCCAATTGACCGGAAAAGATACGACACTCAGGGGCCTTGTTGAGGCCCTGAAAGAGAGGCATGACTACTTTGCGGAAGGGGGGGCGAGGTCTAGCGACCACGGTTTATTGGAACCGTATGGCTTAGAGGTCACGCAGAAGAGAGCGGAGGAGATCTTCCGCGACGCATACGAGGGAAGGAAAAAATACGGGATCCGGTCAAGGGAGACAAGGGAGTTCATCTCATATCTCATGCATAAACTCTGCGAGATGAACCAGGAAAGAGGAATGGTGACTCAAATCCATTATGGTGCCTTCAGAAATGCCAATGCATATCTGTTCAAAAACTGGGGGGTGGATGTTGGTGGTGATGTAACCTTGGATCAAGTAAATATCGTTGAAAACCTCACGCCGTTACTCTCGAAATTTTTTAGCGGAGAGGCTCAAAATCAATCCCACCTCATATTATACCCGATGAATCAAACATGTGCTCATGTCCATGTGATGCTGGAGAGGGCGTTTCCGAATGTGCATGCGGGGTTTCCGTGGTGGCACAATGACACCCCCTCCGTAATGGAACAGTACCTGCTCCATACTGCCGGAGCGTCTCTGCTAACATCAAGCGGTGGCCCTGTTTGCGACGGGAGAAAAATCTTGTCGGAAGGGAGCCGGTTCGAAGTTTTCGATAGGGTGATTTGCAGGGCGGTCGGCAAGCTGGTTTCGGATGGGCAGATGTCACAGTCCGGCGGAACAAGAGCCGTAAAAGCGCTCATGTATGGGAATCAAGCGAGACTTTTTCATTTGGAAGAAATCGTGGAGTAGCGATCGCAACAGATGTGCTCTCCCTCTCTGTTTTTCCCAAGAGATCCAAAAAAAACCTCTCGGGTGGTCGAATGTGTCATAAGAGTGGGACTCGTTGACCCCTTTCCGCGGAGAGATATCCAGAGTAGATAACCTTCACGACTTCTTCAGCCAGATCCAAACCTGAGAGGGGTTCCCGATCATCGAGTATGGCGTCAATGAAATCCTCAAGCTCCTGAGGGTATCCCCTTGCCCAGTCTTCATCGGGGCTGGCGAAATTCCACCCGGCCTTGGTCTCAAGCTTCTCAACGAGGTATTCGTCCCCGAAGATCTCTGCATCAGGGGCGTAGACTTCCACCGCGTTGTTAGGACTCATATTCGCGCGAACCACGGCGTTGGAAAGGTAGGCCTCCATGGTGTTGCGGGTCCCTCCCAACATGCCGTCGGTGGACAAGATCACCGCATGGGTTGAATCCTCAAATTCGATGATAAGGCTGCTCCAGTCCTCCACATCCTGCCAATCCGATACGATCCACTTTTTTGACATATTGCGATAAGAAGGAATCTGCGTATGGCGACCAACCGCTGCAATGACGCTGCCCCCTCGGATCGGCTTTCCCTCCCTGATCTGGCCTTCAAAGTGCTTCAAGTGAAGGACCGCTCCAATTGGATGGGATCCCATGCGGGCAAGCGATCCACCCCCTGATGTCTTCCACCTCCTGGAGTACGCTGCATGGGAGCCGGAATGGCTCTCTTCTGCCCGGATGTCCATGACGATTCCCCCGCTGACCCTGACCATCCTTTTGAGTTTGACGAAGGCAGGGGCATAGACCCAATCCTCGGCGTAACAGAACGTTATTCTCTTCCTCTCAACTGCACTCCTGATCTCCTGGCAGCCTTTCATGGCTTCCCGAAGCATGGTTTCCCGTGAGACCCTGTCCCCGACCCGCTCCTCATCCAAGTCCTTACCGAAGTATCCTGTCAGGGGTTTTTCGCAAATCACGTGCTTGCCGGCTTCTGCTGCCGCTATGACCGCCTCTTTGTGCAAATCCGTGGGAAGGCAAACATCAACTGCATCGACATCCGGACTTTCTACCAGCTTTCTGTAATCCGTATAAATTTTGGGGATATCGAAGGCCTTTGCGAATCTGCTGGCACTTTCCTCTGATCTCGCCGCCACCGCGACAACCTCCATTCTGTGTCCCCTCAGTTTCTTGAAATTGGAAAGATGGAGGTGCGCTGAAAACCGGGAGCCCAAAACTCCCACCCTCACTTTTTCCATAATCAACCTCCTTCAGATGTGTTGTGAGAAATCTTTTGCAGTCGGACCCCATTTTGTAAAACGGTGCAATTCATGGCGGCATCCCGCCCTATTTCTCATAACTTATCCGGTCTCCAACAGGTATCTAGATCTAGGCGAATCTCACAAAAAGATCAAGCCAAGCCGACATCGGGAAAATGATTAGCCTTTTTTCTCGAGAAGGGAGGAAGAATCTTCATCCAGATATATGAAGACGCTGGAATGCTTTCTCAGGATTGATGCTGGATGCCAGGGGGAAATTTCCCCTTCCAGACAGTGCTTCACGGCTATTGCTTTCCTTTTATCAGGGACCGTGCAGATGATTGCCATTGACCTCATGATTTGGTCGATCGACATCGATATGGCTCGCGCCGGGACATCTTCAAGGGAATTGAACCAACCCTCACCCATTTGCTGTTTTCGACAAGCTTCGTCCAATTCCACAACGATATATGGCTCCTCCGTGTCAAAATCAGCGGGCGGATCGTTGAAGGCTAGATGCCCATTTTCCCCGATACCAACGAATGCTACATCAACCCTCTCGTCGGAGAGAAGCTTGCTGAGACGCTTACATTCAGCGTAGGGATCTTCGGCATCTCCCCGAATCAGGTGAACTTTTCCGGGATGGACCCGATCAATCAATCGGTCCCGCAAATAACGGCGAAAACTTGCCGGATGATCCTCCGGGAGACCGATGTATTCATCAAGATGGTACATGGTTGTTCTCTTCCAATCAATGGAGGTCTTTCCCGTCAGAGCCTTCAGGAATTCAAACTGGGAGGCCCCAGTAGCTGCAATAAAGCATGCACGGTCGTTGGCCGTTATAGCTTTTTCGAGAATTTCGGCTGCCTTGTCGGCGGCGGCAGCTCCACACCCTTCTTTTGTCTCGAGAATGTGAATCTCCACCTCTCCCTCCTTATGTTATATTATCAATGGATTCTCTTGTGATTTTGTGATATGAAATTTTATCATTGAATTCATGCTCCTTCTGGGCTATGTGGTCGGAAGGACACCATATGATCAATGATCATTTTTTACCATGATCCCAGAAAAATGTCAGCAAGAATGGGAAAAGATTCGTTCAAGGAATTTCCGGATCAAGCAGGACTTTATCATTCCTAGGGTATGAAGATGGACAAGAACGGGAAGAAATTTCGGCGAACGGAGGAGGTGGCCCTCGTCACGGGATCGAGGCGGGGAATCGGCCTGGGTATCGCTACAGCCCTTGCCTCGGCTGGTTTCAATGTTGTTCTCAACGGCACAAGTTCCGCCTCCACGGCGAAGGAGGCCATCGAAAAGGTTCGATCCACCGGATCCCGCACTGAATACGTTCAAGCTGATATTTCGGTTAGGGCAGACCGCGAAAAATTGATTGCAAGAATTGAGGAGGTCTTTGGGAGGCTGGATATTCTCGTTAACAACGCCGGTGTGGCTCCGGAGGTTAGGCTCGATATCCTGGATGCAACAGAGGCGAGCTTCGATCGTCTCATGAGGGTAAACCTGAAAGGACCGTACTTTTTAACGCAGCGGGTAGCCAATTGGATGATAGAGCAGAAGAAAAAGGACAAGAACCGTAATCTCAAGATCATAAACACATCTTCGATGAGTGCCTACACTGCTTCCCCATCAAGGGGGGAATACTGTGTGTCAAAAGCCGGGGTTTCCATGATGACGGCTCTTTTTGCTGTGAGGCTTGCCGAATACGGCATCAGGGTTTACGAAATCAGGCCTGGCATCATCGACACAGAAATGACGGCGCCGGTGAGAGGGAAATACGATCGACTCATATCCGAAGGGTTGACCCCAATAAGGAGGTGGGGCACTCCGGAAGATGTGGGAAAGGCGGCCTTGGCTATTGCAAGAGATTACCTCCCCTTCTCCACCGGCGAGATTATCAATGTGGATGGTGGGTTTCACCTCAGAGTCCTGTAGCCCGCTGCTATGGATCAATAATGATCAGGTCCTCATGCACAGGAGAATAATGAACAGCGACAATTTATGAGGGCGCTACCCATGCAGAAGGGGTCTTTGAGCATCAATCGGCCTTCCGGGATGATCCAGGCTTTGCCGCTTCATATGGTTCATACCCTTGTCATCGGCAGCGGGGCTGCGGGGTTGAATGCGGCCGTTCAGCTCCATGCTCAGGGTATAGAGGATATTCTGATCGTCACGGAGGGGTTTGATAAGGGTACCTCCATCAATACCGGAAGTGACAAACAGACGTATTATAAGCTGAGCATGTGCGGCGCGGAGAATGACTCCCCGGAAGCCTTGGCAGAGTCATTTTGTGCTGGGGGAAGCATGCACGGCGACTTGGCCCTGGTGGAGGCGAGCCTCTCGGCAAGGGCCTTTCTGCATTTGGTCAATCTCGGGGTTCCCTTTCCCCGGGATCGGTTTGGGCAGTTTGTCGGTTACAAAACGGATCACGACCCGCGTCAACGAGCCACATCCGTTGGCCCGTATACATCGAGGGAGATGTGCACGGTTCTCATTCGGGAAGTTCGGCGCCGAGCGATCCCTGTTCACGAAAAGAGGGTAGTCGTCTCCCTTCTGTGCCTGGGTGAAGGGTACGAAAAGCGAATAGCGGGGGCCATTGCCCTAAATCTCGAGAGAAGTTTAGGGAGAACTGCGGACTGGCATACCGCTTTTGAACTCTATGCCGCTGAGAATGTGATCTTTGCCACGGGGGGCCCGGGGGGACTCTACAAGACAAGCGTGTATCCCAAGGTCCATACAGGCGGGATTGGATTGGCCCTCATGGTTGGGGCTCAGGCCCAGAGCCTCCCTGAATCTCAATTTGGCCTTGCATCAATCAAGTTCCGTTGGAATGTATCCGGGAGCTATATGCAGTCAATCCCGAGATTTTTCAGTACTGGGCAGAATGGATGGAGCCATGAAGAGGAATTCCTCCGGCCGTACTTCGATTCCTTGGGTGAGATGAATAGCGCGATTTTCCTGAAGGGGTATCAGTGGCCCTTTGATGTCACCAAAATCGTGGGCGGCTCATCTTTGGTTGATGTTCTCGCCTATATTGAAACAGTAGTTAAGAAACGCCGTGTGTTTCTCGATTACCGTCGGAATTCGGATGGTTTTGATTTTAGGGATTTATGCGCCGAAGCCCGTGAGTACCTGTCGAAATCAAAGGCCGTCGCAGACACCCCCATTGAGCGATTGAAGCTCATGAACCCGGCGGCGGTTGAGCTTTACATGGAACACGATATCGACATCAACGTGGAACCGCTGGAAATTGCCGTGTGCGCGCAGCACAACAACGGTGGCTTGGCCGCCAATGTTTGGTGGGAATCGACCAATATCAAACATCTTTTCCCCGTTGGTGAAGTGAATGGGTCGCATGGGGTGTCCCGCCCTGGTGGTTCGGCCCTCAATTCCGGCCAGGTGGGCGGTTTTCGCGCTGCGGAGTACATTGCGAACCGCTACCACAAGTCGACCCTCGATATGGATTTATTCGATGAGGTGGTGCGGCGCAGCGTTTCGGAGCTGCAGGACTGGATAGTGAAGGGTGAAAGTTCCTCTTTGACCTGGGAGAAGGAAAGGGAAGAATTCCAGGCGCGGATGACAGAAGTAGGGTCACACGTACGGTCTCTGCCCGAATTGCGCAAAGGGGTCTCAAGGGCATGGGAACAGTGGGAACGGTTGAAAATGTGGGGGTTTCGTTCCAAGAACATTCGGGATGTATCAGAGGGGCTCCGTAACCTCCAATTATGCTTCGCCCACGCGATATATCTTGAGGCTATTCTATGCGCGGTTGAAAGCGGGGTGGGCAGTAGGGGATCTGCAATTGTCCTCGATAGAGATGGGATGTTGCCCCATGGAAGTCTCGGGGATGCGTGGCGATTCGCTCCTGAAGACCCGGCATTCCGGAAGAAAGTATTGGAAACAGTCACCAAAGGGGACGGAGAGGTGGTAAACCGATGGGTAAACCGCCGCCCATTGCCCCACACAGAGGCATGGTTTGAAACCGAATGGAGGGCTTTTCGAGAGGGCGAAATCTACAATCCCCAACTATGATGATCTTGTAAGAAGTCAACATTCGATGGCAAAGTAAAAAGCTCCAAATTCAAGGCGCGCAAATCCTGAGGAATGAGGCGTACTTACAGTACGCTGCAGTGACGAAGGATGCAGCGCAACGCAGAAGTTGGACTTTTTATGAAGCCATCAACTATAGCCGATGAAATGAAGGAGGCTCACTCAGTACAAACGAAAAGTGTGAAATCACGTCCTTGAAATCACGTGCACCCTGTATCCCGCTGGATCCCTCTCCTTGAGATAGGCGAGCTTTGTGTTATCGATTATTTTTGGTTCCTCGAGTTCCACACCCTTCTCCCTGAGAACCTCACATGCTGCATCGAAGTTGTGAACCCTTACGGCTATGTGCGCCTTCTCTCGTTCTGCCTTTCTCATGATCTCGATCCAGCCGGGTCCTGAACATCGGCCGAATACTGACCTATCCCCGTCGATGAGTTCGAAACCAAAGGTTTCAGCATACCAGCCGGCCACTTTCTTGGCCTCCTTATCTGCCTCTGGATAGAGCCCGATATGTTCAATACCGGAAAAGGGAGATTCCCCCCGCGCTTCCTTAATAAACCACAAACATTGCTCCACCTTTCCCGTTAAACTAGCCCAATCGCCTTTGGCAACCGTATCCTTGGTAATGAGCTTAGACCCCATGCCCAGGCACGCTGCGCCGGCTTGAATCCAATCCTGAATAGATTCCCTGGTGGCGTCTACGCCCCCTGTCGGCATGATGCGCGTCCAAGGCATGGGCGCCAGTACGGCCTTTACGAAAGCTGGTCCGCCCACCTGGCCTCCAGGGAAGATCTTTACAATCTCCACCCCGAGCGCCTCTGCCTCTGAAATCTCTGAGACGGAACCGCATCCCGGGGAATACGCAATTTTCCTTCGGTTGCATGCTCCGGCCACTTCCTCATTGAGGATGGGGCCCACGACGAAGTTCGCTCCATTGTTAATGTAGAGGGAGGCGGTCGGTGGATCCAGGATTGAGCCGACACCCAGGATCACCTCGGGTCGTTTCTTCTCGAAATGGCTAACCAATTCGCTGAAGATCCGATAGGCCCGATCTCCACGATTGGTGAATTCAATCACCTTGGCCCCGCCATCGGCACAGGCGTTGACGATTTTTTTGGCTGTATCCAAGTCTCCATGATAAAAGACCGGGACGAGCCCGAGATCATACATGGCGTTGATCACTTCCACCCGGGTAAACCTTGCCATCTTATTCCTCCTCTCTCCCCTTGCGGGAAAAATTTTCCCCTCGGAGACGAATTTTTTTCCTCACCCCATTGGCCAGGGCTCAACCCTTGGCTTCTTTCCTCACCCGCCGCAGGACCTCTCGGTAGTATTCATCATAGACGGTGCATCCGACTTGCCTTTGTGACCGTAAGAGGAGACTGCAGCCGCCACAGGCCCTGCAAAAATGTGTCGAATGAACTTCCCCGCTCAACATCTTTCTTGCGAAGAGCGGATCGGCAAAGGATTGCCTTCCTATTCCGACCAGATCGACATGGCCATCTCTCAGATTTTTTTCCGCCCAGTAGGTGAAGCTTTTTTTCGCCGGGTCGGGTTCCTTCAAATCGTTCTTTCCGTCCCTCAAGTAGCTGTATCCCGATCCAATCACGGGAATCTTCACCGCATTCTTTACCGCCTTGGCCCAGCCGAAGTGCCTGTAGACCCCCTCAGGATAATTTTTCGTTGGCCTCACGATTTCAGGGGTAACGGGAGGTATCCCCGCCGAGACATTGACATAATCCATCCCCATCTCCTCGATCATCTTTGCGAAGGCAATGGGCTCAGAGAGATTCTCGATGACTTCCTGGGGACCCGCCGTGCCGAAACCTCCCGGTATCCCCTCATAGGCCGAATACCGTGCCCCGATGAGAAAAGATTCATCCCCTACCGCCTTCTTTATCTTTTCTGTCGTCTCCCGAAAGAACCTCGTCCGGTTCTCGAAGGCCCCGCCATAGCGGTCCGGCCTTGTATTGGCCGGCCGGATCATTTCGCCGCCGAGGTAGCCATGACAATGTTTGTAGTCGATGCCGTCCGCCCCGACTTCCTTTGCGACTGCTGCCGCCTTCGCGAATTGCGTGCCGATATCGTCAATCTCCTCATCAGCGAGCACGTGGATGCTTGGGTCTCCTGTCGGATAAACGGAGACCACCTTCGAAAATGCCACCTGGCTGAGTCTTCCTGAATGGTTGATCTGAAAGAGGATCAACGATTCGTTGTTCATTTCCCGCATTTCCTTGACTAACCTTTTCAGTCCTTTTGCTGTATCATCCGAGATTTTCAACTGGTTTTTCCTGGCCCGATTCTGATAGGAAATGGTGAGGGATTCCACAAAGATGATCCCCGCTTGCCCTTCGGCGAGGGTTCGGTACCGCCGAAAGGTGAGTTCGGTAGGGTTTCCAGAGGGATCTCCATCGTTACATTCCATGGGTTGATTCACGATACGATTCGGCGCCCACCTCTTTCCGATACGGATTGGTGAAGAGAGCATGCCCGCATTCATGATGCCAGTCTCCTTCTGCCTTGGAAAGGCCCAGAGATGATCAGCGCACATCGTCAAGAGATGATGAGTCTTCTGGCCTTTCTCAACACCGTGATTTTGGCGTTTTGACCTGTGTAGTGTTCTGCCTTGGCTAATGCTTCATCCATTGAGGAGACGCCCTCTATGTAAGTCCCATTCAGATCTCTTGCCAGATCGGGATTTGTCACCAGGATAACTCTGGCCTCCTTTTCGATTAAGGCCTTGGCAAAAAGGTAGGCCCCATGGGCGCCGAGGCTAAAGAGAGATCTATCCATCACCCGCTTCATCACCTCTTCCGGAGAGAAATCCATGAGCCATTCTCTGAATGTGCTCTCTGCTCCCCATCCTTCCTCGCACTCGGCCACGACGAGGATAGTTCCCTTCGGCTTTACGGTCTCCATGGCGGGTATGATTGCCTTCTTCCCTTGCACCAAATCACAATCGTAAGGGTATCCTCCAGGGCTTGATATTACGATATCCCCGGGCACCTTTTTGCACGTATAGATCTTCCTTGATTTCTCACAGCCCAATCGGTGGGCCTGGAAAGGATCGCCGGAAATGACTTCGGCCACTTGATCATCGGCACCAACGACGGCGTACGTGATCCAATGGAATGGAAGCTTTCGGGCCGCTTCTTCCGAATCTTCGCTCAGGGGATTCCCATCCAGGGCACCAATTCTTGCCCCTTCTTCCAGGAGGAGGTAGTGATTGAGGTCGATGGATCTAAAGTGGGCTATCCCTGGCAACAGGAGCTTCCTTCCCCCGGAAAATCCGCAGAGATAGGAGGGTTCGATAATTCCAGTGCCGATCACCACATCGTTTTCGAATATGGTTTTGTTCACTCGGATTGGAACACCGCGAGTGGTCCTCCCGACATCTCCACAATTCTGTTCATCAAAAGGGTCATGCTCCAAGACCGGATATCGAGTAACAAGGTCATTTCCCAAATGGGTTCGGATTTCCTCGTTGCTCATTGGACGATGCCTTCCCCTGGCAATGAGAATCGTCACATCCAGCTTCATCCGATCACATAGAGCGGCAATCGGTCTTATGAGGGCCTTTGGCGAGGGCCTTGAGAAGTTCACGGTCAGGATTACCGCGTTTTTCTTCCCCTCAAGGATACTTGCCAAGGGAGGAGTACCCACAGGTTTCTCAAGGCTTTCTTTCACACCCTCCTCGACATCATCTATCCCCCTTACATCCTTTGGCTGGAGAACGGCCAAGAGTCGGTGGTCGATGACAGGCATCTCCAAGGATCCGCGTCCATACTCCAAGTCCATTTTTCTCGCTCCTTATCGCGTGGTGTGAAAATTAAGTTGATCCCATCAGTACCATTTGGATGCTCTCGTAATTAACCCACCTAACCCTCCACCGGTAAACCCGCCTCTTACTACGTGCAGGGTGCACAGAGCAGGGATTCGATTCCCCTGTCCCTTCTCTTTTGCGATTTAATCCACCTGAATGACCACCTTGATGGCCATACTCCTGGGGTCCATTAAGAGTTCAAAGGCGTCTTGCAGTGCTGAAAGCGGCATAGTGTGGGTTATGAGGTCTCCGAGTTTCAAGTTCCCCCTTTCGACGAGCGTTAAGGCCACTTGGAAGTCCCAGCAATACCCCTGGGAGCCTATCAAAGCAATTTCCTTCTGAACGAATATATTTGCAGGAATCCGGATCTCTCGATCCTCAAAAAGGCCGACAACGATGGACGTCCCCCCTTTTTTCAGGACCTTCAAAGAATCTACTAAAGTTTTTTCTATCCCCACGGCTTCAAAGGCCCTATCCACTCCCAACTTCCCCGTCCTGTCGAAAATATACTCAACGGGGTCTTTCTGAGAACCATTTATGGCCTCCGATGCACCAAGCTCTCTAGCCTTTTCCAAGCGGAAATCCTTAACGTCCACGACAAAGCTCTCTCCCGCTCCTGATAGTCTGATCAAAAGGAGAACCATGAGTCCGATGGCACCCGCCCCGAATATGGCAGCTCTGTGACCGACTTGAACACCCCCTTTTTTTACGGCATGCACCGCCACCGCAAGGGGCTCAATCAGCGCTCCCTCTTCAAAGGAAGTGCTTTGGGGGAGCTGATGGATCCAGCCTTCATCGGCGATGAAATAGGGGGTAAACCCCCCTTGGCCTTTTCTGTACTGAAAACTGATATTGGTACAGAGGTTGTATTCACCCCTTTGACAGAAAACACAGTGGTCACAGATAACTACCGGTTCCACAACAACCCTGTCTCCTTCCTTCACCCTCGAGACATTCTTTCCAATTCTCAAAACCTCTCCAGAAATTTCATGTCCAATAGGCACCGGGAGGGGAGCGGCCGGGTGTTTTCCTTTGAAGATGTGGAGATCACCTCCGCAGATAGAGGTGGCTTTGACCTTTACGAGGACACCATAGCTATGGAGGTCTGGCAGTTTTCTCTCCCGATATTCTATTCGACCAGGGGCGGTAACGAAGGCCATGGGATAGGTCTTTTCCATCTTTACTATTTTCTCCTGAGGAGCTCAATTGGCAGGCATCAAGTAGTCTTGATCATTGCAGCCTTTTTACTATATGATCATGAATGTTGCAACCCCTTATGCCGTCGCTACAGAGAATTCTCACCTGAGTGGTAGCGAGAGGCCAGCCGTTGCTCACGATGAGCCATCCCCTAAGAAGATACTCGCTGAGCCCGGTATGACTCAAAGCCCAAAATAGATATGAGCTGGGAGGAGAATAATGAACCAATATAGGGAAAATCGAGAGTTCCTCCAATCCCCTGAAAATGCCCGCACCCGAGCATTGTTGAAGGCCATGGGTTACACCACCGAGGATTTGAAGCGCCCGAGAATCGGGGTGGCCAATTCATGGGGGGAAACCAGCCCGGGCCATGTTCATCTCAAATCAGTAACGGAGGCCGTGAAAGCGGGAATATGGCAGGCGGGGGGGACGCCCTTTGAGTTCAACAGTTTCGCTATGTGCCCAGTGGCCGTTGGGAAGCATGGAATCCGATACGACACGCCGACAAGAGACATCATAGCGGCCGAGATTGAGGCATCAACATGGATTCATATGTTCGATGGGTTGGTCATGATTTCCTCATGTGACAAGAACGTTCCGGGTCATCTCCTTGGGGCCGCTCGGCTCGATTTACCCGTGATTGTCATTCCCGGTGGCCCCATGGCGGCGGGGAGATACAAGGGAGAAGACATCGACACCACGGTATTGGATGCGGAATGCTGGGCCTATGGCGTTGGCAAACCACGCATTTCCCAAGAGGAACTCGATTTCTTGGAGGATTTGGCCTGCCCGGGGGCGGGGGCTTGCGCACTGTTGGGAACGGCGAACACCATGCAGTGCCTGGCAGAAGCGGTTGGCTTAACCTTACCAGGAGCCGGGACTGCACCGGCGGTTTCGGCAAAAAGGCTGTGGCTAGCAAAGGAATCCGGTCGTCAGATCGTGAAGCTCGTTGAGAGGGGGATAACCTCCTCAAAAATCATAACGCGGGAGAGCCTTGTGAACGCCATACGCGTACTACACGCCATAGGGGGTTCGACAAACGCGGTAGTTCATTTGCTGGCGATAGGCTATGAAATGGGATTTGACGAGGACATTACGTTGGAATTGGTGGAACGATGCGGCCAGGAGACGCCTTGCCTTGCAGCGGTGAGGCCAAGCGGTTCATACACGATGACGGATTTTGATGAGGCTGGCGGCATCCGGGCAATTATGAAAAAGATCGAGCCGATGCTCAATACCGATGTTTTGACCGTAACGGGGGAGACACTCGGAAAGAATTTGCGGGGAATCTCCCCCGGTGACTCTTCTGTGATCAGGGATCTTGATAATCCCGTCGCCGAAGGAGGGTTGGCGGTCTTGCGGGGAAATCTTGCCAAGTCTGCCGTTGTGAGGCCAACCGTTATTGCCAGGGAAATGATGCAGCACAAGGGGTCGGCCAAGGTTTTCAATAGTCAGGAAGAGGCCATTGAGGCTCTGCGGAGAAAGGATATAAACCCCGGCGATGTTGTCATCGTCCGCTATGAAGGACCCAGGGGAGGCCCTGGCCTGACCGAGGTATTCAAGGTCATCGGCTATATGAGGGCCTTGGGTTTGGAGACGGAGTGTGCGTTGGTTACCGATGGAAAGATATCCGGGTTTGCAAGGGGTCCCTTCATTTGTCAGGTCTCTCCCGAAGCCGCTGAAGGAGGCCCGTTGGCAGTCGTCAGGGATGGAGATGTTATTGAAATCGATATTCCCAATCGAAGCCTCAATATCCAACTTTCCGAAAGGGAACTGAGGAGTCGAATCTCCCGGTGGAAGCCTCCCTCCCCTCGCGTGACGGAGGGCTTTTTGACGGTCTATGCCAGATTAGCGAATCCCGCTGAGAAAGGAGCTGGTATTAACCTCCGCATGAAATAATGGATACAAAGGATAATTTCTGACGAAGAGGGAATGGGACGGCGCTCTGCCCGGACGCCACGGGGTGTATTATTGTCGGCCCGTATTCCTTGAGATTAATCCTAATGCCGAAAATCGGTGGACAATGGCGGTCTTAGATGCTCTCAGTAGGTTTCTGAACCACCGCATACGGCTAAGAATGGTAAATAGGGTGAAAAGAAATATTACAAGAGAGATTGGTCTGGTGAAAAAGGGGATGATGTTACCATCCGTCAGAATGAGGCCCCTCCGCAAGTTCTTGTCAAGAATGTCTCCGAGAATGATCCCGAGAACTGTTGGTGCTACCGGATAACCCATCACACGCATATAGTATCCTATTATGCCGAATAAGACCATTACCAATACGTCAAACAGTCTATTAGCTATGGCATAGGAACCGATGACACAGAGGACAAAGACAAAGGGCATCAATTTTTCCCTCGGGATGGTGAGTACTTTGACCAAAGCCTTTACCAACGAGAGACCCAGTATTAACATGGCGCTTGTGGCCAGGAAGACCATGGCAACCACTCGATAGATAAACTCGGGGAACTCTATCATGATCAATGGTCCTGGACGAACCCCATGGATGAACATGGCTGCAAGAAGTACTGCTGCAGGAGCTGATCCTGGTATTGCGAGAGACAATACCGGGATCATAGCGCCTGCGACGCAGGCATTGTTGCCTGTTTCCGCTGCTATCAAGCCTTCTGTACTGCCCCTGCCAAATTTTTCCCTTTCCTTACTCGACCTGCTCGCAAAATCATAGGAAACCCATGCAGCGATATCTTCCCCAACCCCTGGAATAGCCCCAATAAAGGTTCCTATTATTCCAGACCGCAGAATAGTCTTCCAATATCTGGAGATGTCTCTAAAACGGGGAATTATCTTTTCAATCTTCGACTGCACTATTTCGGCTCTGGGTTGTTTCATGATCGTGAGAATCTCAGCAAAGCCAAACACCCCTACCATTGCCGGAATAAGTGAGATGCCACCGGAGAGCTCCACACTGCCAAATGAGAAGCGCCTGTATGCATGCATACCCTCCATTCCAATCATGGCAACAAAAAGGCCAAAGAATCCAGCTATCCAGCCCTTGAGGGGGTCTTTTGGTGCCGTAAGATTCCCGCAAATTACGATACCGAATATTGAAAGCCAGAAGAATTCGATCGATACGAAGTTGAGCGCGAAGTTTCCAATAAGAGGAGTGAAAAGTGCCAGTAGGATCATGCCAATAATAGATCCGAGGAATGAGCCTGTTGTTGCAATGCCAATTGCACTTCCAGCCTTTCCCTGTTTGGCTAAGGGGTGGCCATCGACAGCAGTTGCCGCATTCGCGGGGGTTCCCGGAATATTGAGGAGAATTGCACTGCGACTTCCACCATAGATGGCACCAATATACATGCATATCAGTATAATAACGGCGTTTT
This sequence comes from uncultured Syntrophobacterales bacterium, assembly GCA_964346945.1. GTDB lineage: Bacteria > Desulfobacterota > BSN033 > WVXP01. Next base: position 4,941 of record CAYFXL010000039.1, on the reverse strand, counting down.
CAGCGGCCATCTTGTATGTGAGTGTAGTCATGAGAGCTACACCCATGGTAGCCGTTAGACCCGGAAGCATGCCAACAATAATACCTAGTTGAGTACTCCACAACACGTCAAAGAGGACTCTGGGGGTGAGGAACATATGTAAGGCTTGCCCGAGTTGTATCAAACCTTCAAACATGTGAACTACCTATAATCAGGGGAGCTTTACCAGAAAAAGATAGCGGAATAGAAATGTAACACCCGCTGAAACGAGAACGGCTTCTACCACAGAGCCAATGATTGTCTTTCTCTGGGAAAGAAGGCTCTCCTTCAATTGAAACTCGAAGGTAACAATAAAAACTAAGACAAATAATGCAGTGGCAATGTGATAGGGAATTCTCCCGAGCACAAAAACCCCATAAATCACACACAAGGTAAGGGCTAGGAAAAAACGCCTTGTAGAATCGCTTTTGAAAAAGTCTTTGATGACCTCCTTTGTCAACCCAACCCTGTATCCTCTCTGGGTGAAAGACCGTATCAAGAGGATGAGGCTCAAAACGGCTATAGCCACACCCAAAAACCCCGGTACGATACCTGGAACGGAATAGGGGTTTGCTCCCTGCTCCTCAAATCTTGGCATTCTGATGGAAACAATGAGAACCGCCATTCCGAAGACGAACAACAGCAGGGAAGTCAAGAAATCTGCCTTTGGCATATTCTCTTCTTTCATCAGCCTTTCCTATCAAACTTAATTAAGAACAGGGGGAACACCCCTTGATCAGAAGCATTCCCCCTTAAATGAAGGTTGGAGTTCTCAGGGTCGAGGAATGCCAACGGTATCCGGCCTCACCTTGGCTTTCCCCGCGTCGTAGTAAACCCATGCAGTAAATCGGACGGTGGGAATAACCTTGTCCATGGCCTCTTTTCCGAAGTAGGGTGTAAATACCGCTCCTCTTTGTGCTGCATAGCTTTTGAGTTTCCCCGATTTCGCAATGACATCTCCCCACACTTTGTCCATTGTTTCTACAACCTCTGCGGGGATCCCCTTTGGAGTCCAGATGCCGAAGTAGGCGGGAGTGGCCTTGAGATCAGGGATCCATTTCGTTATGGGAGCAATCGTCCCATACCCTTCAAGCTCCAGTGGCTGATCACTGAGTACGGCCAGAGGCCTCAGCTTTTTTGCTCTGATCATGTCAACCTGCTCAACCGCCAGTTGAGGTACAACCTGTGTTTCCCCAGCGACAGTAGCAATAACTGCGGGATTTCCCCCATCGTAACCCACGTGTTTGTATTTTATCCCCGTATATTTCTTAATGGTTTCAATGGCAAGGTGTCCCATAGATGCCTCACCTGCAGTTGCTACTGCAATTTCCCCCGGTTTTGCCTTGAAGGCATTTAAGAGAAGGTTGAAATCCTTGTAAGGGGTATTCGGGTTGACCGACACAAGCTGTACATTCGCCACGTCCAGATACAAATGCCAATCCTCGATCTTGGTGTTGAGAAACCCCTTAACGATGTACGTACCCAGGTCGCCTACGGCTCCGGCGGTCCACGTATATCCGTCCCTAGCAGCATCCATACAGCTCTTGGTCCCTACCGTACCGGAAGCACCGGGCTGATTGACGATAACCACCTTCTGGCCCAAGGGTTCTTCGAGCTCTCCAGCAACAATTCGAGTGACCTGATCAGTGGAGCCGCCAGCCGACCACGGGACAATGATTGTAATGGGTTTTTTGGGCTTCCACATTTCCGCGTCGGCAGTGGAAACGAGGGCGGCTACTAAGATGACCGCAATTGACAAAACGAAAGCTTTTCTTAGCATGGCTTACCTCCTTTGTTTATGTAATGTTTTTTGAGCAAGAATAAAATAGAATTTTTTCCCTGAGGTGTCAAGAGTATTTTTGGGGCGATTTGAGGCTCAGAGATGTTACTCTCCTACCTTCTTGAATGGAAGAGGAGATTCGGTTCCGGTTCCCGAGTTTGCATCAAATATCATGGGTAGCCAATGGTCAGAAAAAACCATGTCTAAGCAAATGCATTGGAAGCCGGAGGACTTTCTTAAGAATTCCGCCGAGGGTAAAACATGATTTGGAGAGTGCGGGGGTGGTCGAGAATCGAAGGTGGTGATCTCCCCATGAAGAGAGGCCCTTATGTCAATTACCCAACCGGATCGCCCTTGGGGGGCCACGGTATCCCGTGGTTAAACCTGCCCAATTGCCTGTGAGAGACTCAAGGCAGCAATTACCAGGAAGGTGAATTTTAGTATCTTGAAAAAAAGCTTCACATCGTATAGGAATATACTGATCTTTCTGGCAACGTCATAGGATTGGGGGGTGCGCAAGGGAAGTTCACGTTCCAGGGGAAGCTCCTGATCAAGCTGAATGGAAGAGGGTAAACGCCTGCATGAAGAAGACCATTTTGATCATTGGAACCTTTGACACAAAAGCAGATGTGATCCTTTTTTGTCGCGATCGGGTGAAGGAGAGAGGTCATGACGTTCTGCTGATGGACATAGGAATTCTCCATGATTCCACGGTCACACCGGATATCACTCGGCTCCAGGTGGCAAAAGCAGGAGGAACAGACGACCTCAATGCCCTTGTCGCCACGGGTGACAAAGGACGATGTGTTGAAACCATGATTCACGGAGCAGCTATTGAAACAGCACGCCTGTATAAGATCGGAGCCTTTCAAGGTGTTTTGGGAGTAGGAGGTGCACAGGGAACGGCTATCTGTTCCTCTGCCATGCGGGCCCTGCCAACGGGTGTTCCTAAAATCATTGTCTCGACCGTTGCCTCGGGTCATGCTACCTTCGGTCCATTTGTGGGAACGAAGGATCTCACGTTGATGCACTCCGTGGCGGATATTCAGGGGATCAATTTTTTGATGAGGGCAATTCTCACCAATGCGACGGGAGCCATTTGTGGCATGGTCGAGGCCTTCGGAGAGGAATCCCCTCGGCCTGAAATGAGATCGGTAGCTCTTTCAATGCTCGGCACGACAACGAAAGGGGCTCTTCGGGCAATAGATCTCCTTGAGGAACATGGGTTTGAAGTGGTCGCCTTTCACCAGAATGGAACAGGCGGAATTGCCATGGAGGATTTGATCCGGGAAAGGGCTTTCCAGGGGGTTCTCGACCTCAATCTCCATGAGATTGGAGACCGATGGTACGGCGGACTGCATGGAGCGATTCGACCTGATAGACTGGAGGCTGCGGGGACAATGGGGATTCCACAGGTAGTTGCCCCGGGAAGCATCAACTATGTCGTCCTGGGTCCCCTCGAAGAACTTCCAACGGAGATCCGGACCCGAAAATTGATCGTCCATAACCCGACCCTGACGCTGGTGCGTCTGACACCTGAAGAGCTTCAAGAGGTGGGCAAGGTAACCGCCGGAAAGCTCAACCTCTCAACGGGCCCCACCCGAGTATTTATTCCCCTCAGGGGGTTTTGCGATCCAGACCGGGAGGGATTTGCCCATTGGGACCCTGAGGGAAATCAGGCGTTTATTGAATCACTTGAGGAAGCAATTCGTCCGGATATTCCGGTGGTCAAGTTGGATGTCCATATCAACGACCCGGATTTTATCGATCCTGTTGTGCGAGAATTTATCACCCTGATGGGGGAAACGGCACGGTAGTTATGGAGTTTACGGAAACAGGAGAAGCGAAAATGAAAAGGCTCCATGACCGCGTTGCCCTGGTGACGGGCTCGGCGGCCGGGATGGGCCGGGCCATTGCCGAGGCTTTTCTCGGCGAGGGCGCCAGGGTAACATTGAACGATGTGAACGATAGCCTCTTGAAGAGCACCGTAGATGAATTGAAGGCCAAGGGATTCCCCGTCCATGGAATCAAGGCCGATGTATCCAGGCGTGAGGAGGTCTTTGCCATGGCGGATGAGATCATCAAGCATTTCGGCCGGATCGACATCCTGGTCAATAATGCAGGAGGGGCGCTGAACACCCCCCGGGATTTGGAGGAGATAGAGGAGGTGCACTGGAATAAGGTGGTCGATGTGAACCTCAAAGGGGCATTCTTCTGTTGTCAGGCGATGGGTCAACAGATGAAACGCCAAGAGACGGGAGGAGCGATTGTCAATATTTCGGCCCTGGCGGGACTCTGGAGGGCTTCCCTGGCGGGTGCCCACTATACCGCGGCCAAGGCAGGCATCGGAGGGCTGACGCGACAACTGGCGTACGATTTTGGCCCCTATGGAATTCGCGTCAACGCCGTGGCTCCAACCATTACCCTGACCGGAGAGAGGGTAAAGGGACTCTGGGAGGAAAAGAGCAGGGAAGAGAGGGAGAAGGTCCTTTCCTCCATCCCCCTGCGTCGCCTCTGCACCCCAAGGGACGTAGCATCGGCTGTGGTTTTTCTCGCTTCCGATGAGGCCAGTTACATCACGGGAGTTACCTTGGATGTCAACGGGGGTCGATACCTTCGATAGTGAGAAGGGACGTGTTTCGGTTCCTTCATGCATATAATTGTCACAGAAAGTGTTGCACCCATATCTTATGGTAAGGATGGGGAAGAGGGGAAAGGATAATGCATACCGTTCTCTTGCCAGAGCCTATTCACGCGGAAGGACGGAAAATGTTGGAGGGAAAAGTCCGCATCGTTGAGGCGCCCGATTTTTCACCTGAGAGTCTCAGACCACTCGTGCCCGACGCCGATGCCATCATCCTTCGGACCAGAGCCAAAATAACGCGGGAGCTCATTCAGGCAGGACAGAAGCTCAAGGTGATCGCCCGCACCGGCGCAGGTGTTGATAATGTGGATGTAGAGGCTGCAACGGAAAGGGAAATCTACATCTGTCATAACCCTCACGTCAACACGGTTTCCGTTGCGGAGCAGGTCCTCGCCTTCCTTCTGATTCTGGCCAAGCAGATCCCCCTCTTGGACAGGGAGGTGAGGAAAGGGAACTTTGGGATACGATATGAATATTTACCCGTGGACCTGGCCGGAAA
>CAYFXL010000038.1:0-21519 GCA_964346945.1 uncultured Syntrophobacterales bacterium | reverse complement strand
GCGATCTTCAAACCGCTAAAACCTTGCTCCCCCGGCATGACCACTTGTTTTTGGGCCCCGCATGCCAATAGATAGAAGCAAGAGACGACACTCAGCACACAAATGTAACCTCGGGACCTACGCGTTACGCCTTGTGTCTTGCGTCTAGTGTCTTGGGTCTTCGGTCTTAGGTCTACCATTGCGCCTTGAACCTATTGTCCTGAGTCCCGGGTCTTATGTCATTTGTGTTGGGTCTTTCCCTTTGTATCCTTGGTCTTTGGTCTTGAGTCTTTGTTCTTAAGTCTTCAGTCTTTTGTCTTTGGTCTTGAGTCTTTGTTCTTAAGTCTTCAGTCTTTTGTCTTTGGTCTTAAGTCTTTCGTCTTGAGTCTTGCTTCCACCAACTATCTAACGAAACAACGTATCGATCGCCTCTCGTACGACCTGGGTTGTCAATTCGCTGATGGTGCCGCCGGTCATTCCCAGCAGCCGCGTCATGGTTCCGACCCCTCCCCTACTGTGGTTAATCGACCAGATGATGTTACCCGACTCTACATCCAGCATTCTGAGGCCTATGGTCACAAGGGGAGCGGAAAGGCTTCCCGAACGAACTTCTCCAAATTCCTCGACCGTCCCCACGATGATCGCCTGGGCACCCAGGGCCTTTCCGATCGTCTTGACCTGTGCGGCAGTCAGGGAGCTGATGGATTCGATCCTTTCCTTTGCCAGCACGCGGTTGACGTCCCCCGGTTCGATGACATCAAGGGCCCCCGTTAAGAGTAATTCGGCAACCAAGACCTCCCTCACCTTGCGGCCGGCGAATTCATCTCGCGTCAGATTGCTAAAGGGCACCACCGCCACCTTTTGGATGAAGCTCAGATCCACATTGGGATGGATGTAAGCCTGGGGCCCCCGGCACCCCAAAAAACCCGAAAGGGTCACTCCCACGAGAGCATAGGCGAAGAAGACATTACAGCGCATGGATCCTCCCTAAAATCTGATATCCAGGCTAGAGTTCAAGGTGTGAATCTCTTCAGCGATGGCACCTTGACTCTCTAAGAAGGTATACGTCAGGCGGAAATCCGTCTTTCGGTTCACGGCCCACCGGAAATTGGCGCTCAATCGCTGCCTCTGACTATCCTCTATCGCGAAGTCTTGCAGTTCAAGGGTAAGATCAAAATTGATATTGCCATCGGGAAAGGGAAGCCAATCCACGGTGTATCTCTGATCGAATCCCTCGGACTCCGATTCCCTCCGAAACCCCCACTCACCCGTTAAGCTAAGCAGCCTCGTTGGTCTCCAGATCAGGAGAAGGCCCACATCATCCGTCTCGGTCCTGATATCTCCGGGTTTTTCAACGCTCCGCGCGCCATCGTAACTCAGGGTGGCCGTGAGGTCCCTCCTGAGCTCTGCATCCAGATCCAGCCGATAGTTCTGGCCCGTGGTCTTCGTCCTGGCCACGAAGTCCCTCCGGTCCGTGTAGTCCGCCCCGGCAGTCATGTTCAGATTTCGATAGAGTTGAGAGATGACTTCAAGGGAGAAGGTATCACGCCTTGATTGATCCACATCATCCTCGTCGGTGTCGTCGCGGGTGGCTGAGAAACTGGCCTCCAACGTTTCCCAGGGTGCCGAGCGGAGGGTTACAGTATAGAGATTGCTGACGGTCTCCACATTCTCCTCCGATTCGGAGAGGGCTCGTTCGTACCGCACGTAGTACGAAAGCCACCTGACCGGATCTGCCTCAAGGGTAATTCCATGGGTGTTCCTCATCGCCGTGAGCTCACCGTCATCCCTTTCCCTTTCGGACCTGGAATAGAAAAAATCATAGGACAGGGTGACCCTCTCGATGGGTCTGAACCTCACGGTCGAATTGATGTCTTGGATGAGATCGGTGGAGACTGCCTCCTCTCCGGCAGCCAGAGTTTCAGCCCGGGTAACCTCGATCTCGGTGACAAAGGAATCGAGCACCCCGCTGGTGGCACTGTTTACCGCCTTGAAAAATCGGTGAGGATTGCTCTCCGTGAAAGAGATCTCGTAACGGCTTTCCGAAACATTAAAGACTGTGGTGCTCCCGACAAGTGACCAGTTTTGTCCATCATCGCTGAAGTAAGCGTCCCAGGAAATCAGGCCTGAAAGGTCGGGATCACCCGGAATCACGTATATGAAAATTCGGTCTCCCACTGCAGCGGCTGTCAGCTCAACGCCGATATTGCGAAACGTGTTGCCTCCTCCGATGTTGATCGTATTGCCCAGCCCATCCGTCGCGGGGGTGTTCTTGTCTGAGTCGATCAGGCTGGGGGTGCCGGTCAATTGCCCCGTCGCAGGTGTGGTGTCCTGTGCCTCGTACAGGCCTTGCCCGGGCAACTGAACCCTATCAAAGCTAACATCCGCCTCCGCTATCTCCTTCCGCCGGGTATAATTTACCTGATAATTGCCCAGAAGAGAGATTTTCTTCCTCCAGAAATCCCTCTCGAAATTTACCCTTCCCACATTTTCGATGTCTTTATCGGTAAGATTCAATACGCGATCCTCCCTTTCCACATACGTGAAATTATCGAATAAACTAAGGGGACCGTACGTATAATCTGATGTTACCTGGAATCGATCTTCATCAGTATCCCTCTCCCTCACCGGAAAATCATCATATTCTCTCCTGTTGTCGTACTGAAGGAAAAGGCTGGGTAATTTCTCCGGTCTCCACCGAAAGCGGCTGAAGATATCCCGCTTATTGAGCCTCTCACGTGGGCTCTCCGGATCCTTTGAGACATCCCTGCCCAACCGAATGCCAGCCCCGAAATTGAACATAGGGTTCTGCAGAATCAATTCCGAAAAAAGCTCAGTGTCCCTCCCGGTGGTCCTCCCCTCATCGGTATCGTCCAGGGATTCCAGGTCTCTGATATCCGTGCGCCACCTGAGCAGGGGAGTGAGCTCGCTGTCCAGCCCGAGGAGATACCGCTGATCGAGGGAAAATGAAGATTGAACGTCATTGTCTATTCTTATTTCCTCATACGTGGCGTCCACCGTCGCCGAACCCCTCAGGCCTTGTGCGAACCCTGTGGTTATGTTTCCAATTATAATCGATATGATACCCAGGATAAATACAAATAAAAGAAGGATGATGGGGATGAATCCCTTATCTTCCATTCGCGTTCAAGTAGGTTCTTTGCACATAGAGCGTATTCAAAAAGAAGTAAGCAATCCCGCAAGAGATGCATGGGGGAAGTAAAAGCAACCTTTCACGATGTTGTCAACATCTTTCCTGAATCTGGAAAAAATCACGGAAGCACGGAAATCCATGAAGACACGGAAAAGGAATTTTTTTCAACGCAAGCAGGTTAAACCCCAACCCCTGGGTCGGAAATGGAGAAAATCTCATAAAAAGAAAAGTGATTGCAAGGGTAGTGCCATAGAAAATGGGGACAAATCACATTTGCGAAAAGGCCATAAATTCCTGAAAATAGAAAGGTTTTATTTCAAGGCTAAAGGCCCAAGGCGCAGGGTCCAAGGCTTAAAAAAGATGGCCCAAAGACAAAAGTGCTGGAAATGGCGCAGTGGAGATGTGCGATATCGCGCAGTTAGGAGACTCAAGACGCGACCTCAAGACACAAGGCGAAAGATTCAAGACACAAGACGCAAGACTCAAGACCCAGGATTAATAGATGGAGATAGTACTCCGTTTCAGCAAGGGAGCCCTTGGCAATAGGAAATGCAGATATTCTTTCTTATGCTGTCGATTTGCGCCTTCAGCGATGTTGGCGGGAACAGACATCGCGGAGCGCCTTAGCTGAGAAGTAAGGCCATAGATTTCATCTCTGGGAAATTTTCGACTATACTCATAAATCAGGAGGGTTTGCTCGTCTGACAATTGCCAAGCTCTGATATTTCTATAATTCCGCCCCATATCTTTTCCCTTTGTTGCGGGTTTTTTTTGTCTGATGTCTTGCATCTTTGGTCTTGTGTCTTGTGTCTTTGGTTTTTTGTCTTGTGTCTTTGGTTTTTTGTCTTGTGTCTTATGTCTTATGTCTCGGACTCATCCGAGACCGTACTTTTTCATCCGATGCCGCAGGGCATGCCTCGATATATCGAGCAGCTTGGCTGCCTGAACCTGATTCCCACCCGCCCTCCTCAGGGCCTGCTCGATCAAGCCCCTTTCCACTCCGACCAGGGATAATCCCTTCTCGGGCAATTTGAACTCTACATCCCCGTTGTGGGCATTTCTTGCAATCTCCCTGGGCAGATGTTTCACTTGGATGTGTTCCTCTCCCCCCAAAATGACGGCCCTTTCGATAACGTTCTTGAGTTCCCTGACATTTCCCGGCCAATCGTAGCCCATCAAGCGCCCCTCCGCCTCCTCGGAAATCCCCTGCACATTCCTTTTGAATTCGCGATTGGCCATCTGGATGAAGTGCTTACTCAGAAGGGAGATATCCTCCTTTCTCTCCCTCAGGGGGGGCATATGGATGGGAACGAGTTTGATGCGATAGTAGAGGTCATTCCGAAATTCACCGTTTTCAACGGCCTTCCACAGATCCCTATTTGTGGCTGTAATCAAGAGGACATCGACATCCATTTCGTTGACCCCCCCGACGCGACGGAACTTCCTCTCCTCGATGACCCTGAGGAGCTTTCCCTGAAGATCGGGCTTCATATGGCCGATCTCATCTAGCAAAAGCGTACCCATCTGGGCCTGCTCAAAGAGCCCCCTCTTCAACTCCTTGGCATCGGTGAAGGCCCCCTTTTCGTGTCCGAAGAGCTCACTCTCCAAGAGGTTTTCCGGGATGTTCGCACAATTGACCTCGACAAGAGGATGGGCCTGGCGAGGGCACTCATAGTGAATGGTTTTGGCCACCAAATCCTTCCCGGTCCCGGTTTCCCCCAGGATCAGGACGGTCTTCACATCCGTCTCGATGATCTTGGAGATGCACTCGTAAACCTCCTGCATGGGGGGGCTAGATCCAATAATGTTGCCGAAACCGTAGCGCTCCCGTTGCTGCATGCGAATCAGTGCAACCTCTCTCTTCAGCCGGGTACTCTCCAGGGCATTTCGAATGGTGATCGCCACACCATCCATGTCGAAGGGCTTCGAGATGTAGTCATAAGCCCCCAACTTCATCGCCTCCACCGCGGTCTGCACCACGTCAGAGGCCGTCAGCACGATCACTACCACCTCTTTTCTCAGGGGACCCATTCTCTTCAAGACATCAATCCCATCGATCCCCGGAAGCATGACATCCAGAAGGATCAGGTCTGGGATCTCCTCCTTGACCCTCTCCAAGGCCTCTTCCCCCGTTTGAGCGGAGAAAACCTTGTAGCCTTGCTGAGTAAGTTCCTCCCGCAACGACCAGTTTAACATGGTGTCATCTTCGACTACGAGAATGATCTCTTTCGGCATTTGGTCACCACCACCATCATATCTGATACGGGGAATCTCTTCTCAATTCTCATGAGAAAAACCCCTTCGATCTATCCTCCAGGTTCAATGGACCTATAAAGGGATTGGAAAAACGATCCTGAAAATCAGCCCCTCTTCCCCTCTCCTTTTGACCTGAATGGAGCCGCCATTCAGGTCGAGCACTCTCTTCGCTATAGAAAGGCCAACCCCGGATCCTCTTCCCATGGTGGAAAGGAATGGCTTGAAAAGCCTCTCCAAATGGGTTTCCGGAATCGAGATGCCCGTGTCCTCGAACTCCATAAGGATGTGGCGCATGGAATCCCGTGAGCTTCGTACGATCAGTTTTCCGCCCTCGGGCATGACGTTCACCATATCCAAAAAGATGTGCAGAAAGGCCTGTTCGATCTGTCTTGGGTCAATGGTTAGCTCGGGGAGGTTTGTCGAGAGATGCTTTTCAACCGCAATCTTACGTCGTTGACACTCCGGTTGAATTCTATCCAAAGACTGTTCCAAGAGCTTACGTATATTGGTCGGGGAAGGATTTGGCGGTGAAATCCTACTAAAATCCATCAAGTCTGACAAGGCCTTGTTAATATTTCTTACCTGTTCGTAAATGTCTTCTATTACCCTTCCGTGACGGTCTTCTGGGGTAATTTGTTTCCCCATGGCCTTGAGGGCGACTCTTATGCCCGCCAATGGATTCTTCACTTCATGGATGAATCCGTCCACCAATTCTCTGATCATTGACTGATCCATATGTATCCTGACCTCTCTTGAATCCCCATACATAACAATACAATACTTCTGACCTGCGCTACAAAGACAGCCAAGAACTTGTAGCACCCTACCCGCAATATACTTTCTAATGTTTACGCTAAATTAGTCTATCGGGAGAAAAATGTATTTTATTGGAGAAAAACATGGAGAAAAATCCTCAAAGATCGGCCATTCCAGGCCCTACATTATGCAGTTTCACTTGTGAGGCGCACAGACTATCATCTATCCGCACATAATACAAAACGAATGCATAAGAATAGGCCGGCCCTAGCAAAGTCGTGGGCCGGCCCAAAAAATAATCATAAGGGTATGAAAATCCTAGGCCTGCGTGACTAGAGGGATTCGGGCCCCTGTTTTCCCGGGCAGGGCGGAAGATCCTTGACCTGGATTCACGATAACGACGGAATCAATGGAAAACGAACATCGGAGGGTACTCATTGCTCACAAACCCAAGGAACTGCCTAAAATAGAGAACTGGTTTGTCATTGGGCAAGTTCAGAGTGGTCTCTTACCAACGAGAAAGCGTTGAATACTCTTTTCCGCCCTGTCGAGAGAGGTCGTGCCGGCTGTGAGCCCTCGTACGTTCTTGTATGGTCGGTATCCAATGATCATATGCCCCCGATCGCGCTGAACTCTGCTGTTTGGGCTTCTTCGCCGAGGGATAAAAGGAGCTTATTCCACATCGAACGATCCTCCCTGTTTAATCCCATGAAATCGATTCCAATCCTGAGATGGTCCTTTCCTTGCCTCTTAAACCACATAACTTCACCAATTGCCGTGAAGTTCATCCCTCCCATTATGAGTTCAACGCCGACATCCACCCCGATTTTGTTCATGGCGGCTTCGACAAGGGAAATGATATCGATATAATCCGATAACCCCAGTTCGATGCATATCCCCTCCAAAGAGAGATTTGCCGTCTCAGCATTGATGAGGGTGGTTATAATCCCCGTTTTCCCCCGCACATAGAGCTTGAGCATAACGGGAAAAGTAGCTTCGAATCGAACGGATTGTCTTTTTTCTGGGCCCTCATAGATCTCTGTCTTTCTCATTTCACACCCATTTTCTTGTGGTTAAAGTTTGTGATTGGAGTCAAAAATTAGCAATTTCGGTGCCAAGCATTTCACATCTGCGCGGTTATCCGCGATGTGGCCAGGCCAAACTGGGGTATCGCCCCGAATGTACAAACCGGAGCACTGGGGGAAACGGATGCCGACGAAATATGTTCTGGTAATTCGCCCACGGGACCGTTGCGCAAGGCCTTCGTCTAGGACCCCTTCTCCCCCGGGCTTACCCTCCAACGCAACAGCGATTTCAGCTGTTCCAGGAGCAACAATTTTTGGAAAAATGGGAATGGTAAAGGTATGATGAGTTGAGGTTGAAGGGAAATCCCCCCTTCAATTAACTCTCTTGAGCGACTCCGTCTTGCAGGATTCCAACTCCGAAATAATTTGGTCCGTTAAGCCGAGCAAGGAGGATTTGGGGAGGAGATCCCCGGCGATGCAGTAAGCCTGAATCGCCCGCATGAATCTCATAAATGATCCTTCCTGTCCCCTGCTGCAAATGGCCTCCAGGGGGCATAGACCACAATTATCTTCATGTTCCAAACAGAGCGGAACCTTGAGTGCAGCGGCTTCGAGAACTTCATCGAACTGTAATGTGTTGAAGGCAGTCTTGATGAATTCTCGAATTCTCAGCCATTTCTCCAGGGTGAGGTCGAAGGCATTTTCGCCCCCCTCATAACGAGCTACCATCTCTTGATACGTCAATAAGTTCCCCATGCAAGGCCTCCCCTCGGTCTTTACCTATAAGGATATCCTGTTTTTCTTCTCCATCTCAAGGGGGAAGAGAAGGAAGGTGAAGCGGAGGGGGCTAGGGCGGGGGTTCGATAACGCTCATGGGTTTGAATCGGTCACCCGGACGAAGTTGGCCAACAGTGAGAGACCGATTCGATCGCTTTTTTCCGGATGAAACTGCACGCCCAGTATCCGGCCCCGACGAACCATCGAGGCGAAATGAACCCCATATTCCGTTCTCCCCACCACAACCCCCGGATCATCGGGTTCTCCGTAGTACGAGTGAGCGAAATAGAAATAGGAGCCGTCGGCAATATTTCGCAAGTATGGATCCTCGCGGTCCCCGGTAAAACTCACCTGATTCCATCCCATGTGGGGAACCTTCACCGTGTCCGGGAGCCGTTTGACCCTACCCTGGATGAAATCGAGAGCCCGGTGTAATCCCCCCTCTTCCCCCTCCGTAAAGAGCAGATGCATCCCTAAACAGAGTCCCAGGAGGGGTTTATTCGTCCCTTCCCATTCGGATAGAAGGGGGAGAAAACCCCGGCTTTCGAGGTTTCGGATTCCCTGAGCGAAAGCGCCAACACCGGGGAGAACAATTCCATGTGCCTCCTTGGCAATCTGGGGGTTGGAGGTAACGACTACATCCCCACCCACCTTAACGAGGGCTTTGCTCACGCTCTTGAGATTCCCCATGGAATAGTCGATCACGGCGATCATATCACACCCGATTCCCCTTGATAGGGTGAGAGGCCTTGGGACATGGAATACTCTTGAGGACCTCCGTTCTCCTCGGGCGCATCCGAGTTCATTCCAAAAGAATTACGATAGGGGTTCTCCCCGTAAGTTTCAATTATGGCCCGTGTTTTAAGATGTCATACAATAGTCGAACCCGGCCGGAAAAACAAGCAGGCAGCGACACGAGAGGTATTGAAGGTGGACCGACGAGGAAGAGCTCGGTCCTCAATGGGCTTCGTTCCAATTTCTCCCGTGAGCGATGGAGACTTTCAGGGGGACCGAACAGTGCATCACCCCTTCCATCCCCTCTCGGATGATCCCGTTAGCCCGCTCAAGCTCGCCCTCTGGGCATTCGAAGACCAATTCGTCGTGGACTTGCATGATCATCTTCGTGGAGAGATTGAGGTCTTTCAACCGCCTATGAATTTGAATCATGGCGACCTTTATCAAATCCGCCGCTGTCCCTTGAATCGGGGTGTTAATCGCGGTTCGCTCAGCGGCGTTTCTCGCCATCTGATTGGAACTGTTGATTTCGGGAAGGTAACGCCTCCGTCCAAAAAGGGTCATCACATACCCCTTCTCCCTCGCCTCCTTGAGGGAAGAGTCGATGTAGCCCTTTACCGCATGATATTTTTGAAAGTAGCCCTCGATGTATGCCGAGGCCACCTTGGGTTCGACTCCCAACTCCTTTCCCAAACCGAAGGCGCTGATACCGTAGATAATCCCGAAGTTGATGACCTTAGCCTGTCTTCTCATCTCCGGGGTTACCTCCTCAAGGGAAACTCCAAAGACATGCGAGGCCGTACGGGCATGGATGTCCTCATCCCTGTGAAAGGCCTCACAGAGGTCGTTGTCCCTCGTGAGGTGGGCCAAGATCCTCAGCTCAATCTGTGAATAATCGGCCGAGATCATCACCCAGCCCTCGCCCGGGATAAAGGCTTGGCGGATCCTCCTGCCCTCCTCTGATCGAATGGGGATATTCTGCAGGTTGGGATCGCTTGAACTCAACCTTCCCGTCGCCGTAACCGTTTGATTATACGAAGTATGCACCCTCCCGGTCCGGGGATTGATGAGCTTGGGAAGGGCGTCGATGTAAGTCGATTTCAGTTTGGAAAGGCTCCGATATGCCAACAACTCCAGGGGAAGGTCGTGCTGCTGAGCCAACTTGGTCAAGACCTCCGTATCAGTTGACGTTCCCGTCTTGGTCCTTTTAACCTTGGGAAGATTCAATTTTTCGAAGAGGATTCTGCTCAACTGCTGGGAGGAGTTGATGTTGAATTGCTCCCCGGCCAAAAGGTAGATCCGATCCGCTATGGAAGCGAGTTGACGCTCGAACTCCTTGGACATCTCCTCCAGCAGGGATCGGTTAATTTTAACACCGTTCATCTCCATGGAGGCCAGGACTTCGATCAGGGGAATCTCCACCTCGTGGAAGAGGTCCTTCAGCCCCTCATCGACCAGCTTCGGAAGGAGGATATGGCTTACCAGGAAGGTGACGTCGGAATCCTCGCACGAATAATTCTTGGCCGTGTTCAGGTCCACTTGATCGAAGCTTACTTCCTTTTTACCCGATCCCACCACGTCCTTATAGCTGATCATCCGATGATCCAGGTATTCCCGCGCTATTTCCTCCAGGTTGTGATTATGCTTTGTGGGATTCAGGAGATAGGACGCCACCATGGTATCTCCTTCTATCCCCCTCAATTCGATGCCCCTCCGTTTGAGGAGCACATATTCGTATTTGATATTTTGGCCGTATTTCTTGAGCTTCTCATCCTGGAAAAGAGGTTTCAACTCGCTGAGGACGAACTCCTTATCCAATTGCTTCGGAGCGCCATCGTATCGATGTCCCAAGGGGATATAGTACGCTTGATGGGGATTGAAGGACAAGGAGAGGCCTACGAGCTCTGCCAGCATAGGATCTCGGGAAGTGGTCTCGAAATCAAGGGCAAACCCCTGACACCCCGTTAATTCCTCTACCAGATTCGAAAATTGATCCTTCTCGGTGACGAGGTGATAGTCCTCTATGGATAGTGTTTCACTCGTTAATTCCTGGAGAAATTTGCTGAATTCTAGTTCACGGAAGATCTCCTTGAGCGTCTCCGCAACGGGTTCGGATAGTGCAAAATCCTCGAGGTTATACTCAAGGGGAACATTTGTGGCGATGGTCGCCAGGCGCTTGCTCAACGTGGCCTGTTCCCCAAACTGCGCGAGGGCTTCAATCAGCCTCTTTTTGGGGAGCTGCTCCCGATTCGCAAGGAGATTCTCAAGGGTATCATATTCCTTAATCAATGCGACGGCCGTCTTCTCTCCAATCCCCGGTACTCCGGGGATGTTGTCTATCGAATCGCCTGCCAGGCCCATAACATCCGTCATCTGCTCCGGCTTGACGCCATATCGCTCAACCACCTCCCCTTTGCCGAAGGAGCGATCCTTCATGGTATCCAGGGTACAAATATGCTCATCGACCAGCTGCAGCATATCCTTGTCACCGGTCACGATGACGACATCCAACCCCTTTTTTGCTACCTCCTTGGCGATGGTTCCAATGACATCATCGGCCTCGTAACCCTCTCTCTCGATGACCGGGATACCATAGGCCTCGATGATCCGCTTAATATAGGGAATCTGAGGCTCTAACCCCTCCGGCATGCCTGGCCGGTTGGCCTTATAATCGGGATAGATCTCGTCCCTGAATGTGGGGCCTTTGGCGTCGAGGACTACCGCGACGTATTCGGGTTTCATCTCCCTGAGGACTCTCAGCAGCATGGAGGTAAAGCCGAAGATCGCATTGGTTGGAAAGCCTTTTGATGTAGATAATCGGCCGATGGCATGAAAAGCTCTGAATATATAGGAGCTGCCATCAATGAGGAAAAGGCGTGGTTTCTCGGGCATATCAGACCATTCCCGTGGGCTCGGCAAAAGTCCATGGGGCTAAGAATTCGGGGGAGCGATCCCCATTCCGCGAAATACCCATCACCTCACTTCCGGAGGGGTCCATATATGGATTCGATTGCCTCCCTGGCCTTTTGCCACATACATGGCATCATCAGCCACTTTAACGAACTGCTCAAGGTTTTCATCGGAATTATATTCGGCCAAGCCAATGCTGACGGTAATATCCCCGAGTTTTGCCCTTTCGACCAAGCCCCTAATCCTTTCGGCTATCTCAGAGGCGCGACGCGCCTTCACCCCGATGAGAAGGACTGCGAACTCATCACCTCCATACCGATAGCCCGAATCGACCTTCTGCCTTATGCATTGGGCAACGATCTTCCCAACCCTCTCCAAAACCCTATCACCTTCGATATGCCCACGGGTATCATTATACTTCTTGAAATTGTCCACATCGAACATCATGAGCGAAAGGGCCATCTTTTGGCGGTTGGCCCGGGTCGCCTCTTCCTCCAACTTCTTGTAGAAATGCCTGTGGTTATACAGCCCCGTCAAATCATCAGTAATGGAGAGCCTCATCACCTCCTCCTCCAGCTGTGCCTTTTCAATCAATATTTGACATTTCTCGTAGCACCGGTTGACGATATGAACCAAATGGTCCATCTCGAAGGGCTTCTTGATGAAATCCGCTGCCCCCTCCTTGAGGGCTTGAATGGCATTGTCCACAGTTGCATAAGCGGTCAGCATCACCACGGACTGATCCGGGTTTTCCCTCTTAATCTTTCGGAGCGCCACGTTCCCATCGATGCCCGGCAGATTGATGTCCAAGAGGATGACATCGGGCTTTACCTGGGCCGTCTTCCGAATACCTTCCTCTCCCGTGGATGCCGTGAATACATCGTATCCTTCGGATTTAAATAATTTCTCAACGATATTGACCGTATCCGGGACGTCGTCAACGATGAGGATTTTCCCTTTTTTCCCCTTTCTTATCTTTACCATTTCTCCCCTACTCGGCTACCGGGAATGTGAAGTGGAAGGTACTCCCCTTTCCGACCTCAGAATCGACCCAAATCCTCCCCCCATGTTCCTCGATGATTCCCTTTACGATGGTTAACCCCAACCCGGTCCCGCCATATCGTCTCCGGTCGACTTGGTAGAATTCATCGAATATTTTCTCCCATTGGTCCTCTGGAATTCCAACTCCAGTATCGGAAACCTCGGCCAAAACAACATCGTTGTCTCGCCGGGCAGTAAGCCTCACCTCACCGCCTTTCGGTGTGAATTTAAAGGCGTTGGACAAGAGGTTGATATAGATATCGTGGAGCCGATCCTTATCAGCTTGAACATAGATGCCCCTGGGAATTTTGATCCTTATATCGACCCGCTTTTCAATGGGCTTGATCTCCTTCACATATCCCTTAACGGCCCTCAGGAGATTCACCCTCCCCACGAGGAGGCCAATCTTTCCGGCTTTAATTCTCGCCATATCCAGCATTTTCTCCATGATCTCTTGGATTCGATTAGTATTGCGCTGAACAGTCGTGAGGTATTGCCGCAAATTCCTCGGTATTGGCCCCTCCCTTCCGCTCAGGATAAAATCAACGTTTGCCTTGATGGCGGTCAAGGGAGTTTTAAGCTCATGTGATGCGGTCCCCAGAAACTTAGATTTCATCTCATCCATTGCCATCAATTCCCTATTGG
This sequence comes from uncultured Syntrophobacterales bacterium, assembly GCA_964346945.1. GTDB lineage: Bacteria > Desulfobacterota > BSN033 > WVXP01. Next base: position 8,241 of record CAYFXL010000038.1, on the reverse strand, counting down.
CCTTCTCCAACTCCTTCTTGGCTTCATTGATATCCTCCAAGATATTGAGCGTGGCTCTTCGGGCTTTGGACAATTCCCTCACATTCTGTCTCAGTTTCGAAGTCCTTTCCTCAACCTTCTTCTCCAAAGTCCTACTGTACTGCTGCAACTCCAGCCTCGAATCCTCCAGCTGCTTCACCATTTGGTTGAAAGACCTTGCCAAATCCCCGATTTCGTCCCTTGTGTTGATTTCTACCGGATGACTCAAATCTCCCCGTGCGATTCCCTGTGTCGCCGATACCAGCTGTCCAATGGGGTTAGCGATAATATCCACAAGGAAGATGGTAACGACAATTCCAATTCCCACTACCGCAAGAACCAGAATCCCGACACGTTCCTTGACCTCGGCCAGTGATTCATCCATTCGGGAAAGGGAGAGCCCCAAGTGAGCAACTCCGACCGCATCTTGGGCAACTTTCCCCTTTGAAAGTCCTTGCCAAAGCTTAGCTAGTTGCTCTGATTCTACCCTCACCTCCCGAGAGGAGACTGGGAGCTTGGGTCGCGGTTGCAGAACCTCATCGCCTCTCCACGACTTAGCTAGAATGGGAACGGAGAAGGCCAACACGTGAAGTCTCCTTTTCTTTCCTCCAAAGGCCGGTGATAATGATTCGGCCAGGATGCCTCCGTGCGGATCCTGGATTAAACAGAATACCACATCCTCCTCACGCATCGTCCCATGGACCAACGCTTTGAGCATCTCTTCGTTATTGGTCACAACGACATAGAGGCTATTATGAGCAAGGGTACGGATCAACGTCTCACCCCTCCGTCGCAAATTAGACTGAATCAGATCGACCTCCCGTTTGATGAAAAACCAGCTCATGATGATGGAGGTCAGCATGATCAGAAGGACGATGGTCACGATGAACTTCAGATGAATGCCAAATCGTATCCTTCTTCCCGATATCCCCCGCACTTTCGCCAATAACCAGTTCACTGGGTCTCCTCTAACCCACGATCGGCTTGTCACCTATGCATCTTACGTGGGCAGAAAGCGCCTCCCCCGATAGCTGACACTTCCCGATGACTTAACAGCCCCTGCGTTTTGGCTCATAGATGCAATATGGTTCTTCCGTCAGATAATCCCCCGTCATTTCAAAGGACCTTGCTCGGCATCCCCCGCACACCTTCCGGTATTCGCAATAGCCGCATTTCCCCTTATAGTTGTCCTCATCCCGGAGGTCTTTGAAGAACGTGCACTGCGCCCATATTGATTCAAGGGAACCATCCCTTACATTTCCACAATCCAGTTCAAGGTAACCGCAGGGCTGGACCCCTCCCGTACTGGAGATGAAACAAAAGGAGATCCCACCCATGCACCCTCGGGTGACGGCATCGAGGCCGTATTGCTCCATCGTCATGGTCTTCCCCTCCTGCCGAGCCCGCTGTCTCAAAACCCGGTAGAAATGAGGGGCGCAAGTCACCTTCAGGTGCAGGGAAACGTGATCCCTCTGGTCATAGAACCAGTGCAATACCTCCTCGTAGTCATGGGGGGAAATGGCCGTGTCCTGTACCTCCTTCCCCCTCCCCGTTGGGACCAACAAAAAGAGATGGTGGGCAGCTGCCCCCAGATCCACTGCTAAATCCAAAATTTGAGGGAGTTGCGGCAGGTTGTGCTGGGTAACCGTCGTGTTAACTTGAAACTCCAGTCCCACTTTTTTCGCAAATCGAATCCCCCGTAGCCCGCCTTCGAAAGACCCGGTTACACCTCGAAACTGATCGTGACTTTCCGCATCAGCGCCATCTAAGCTGACGCTAATCCTCTGGATGCCCGCCGCCAACAGCCGCTTGGCCTTGTCCTCGGTGAGGAGGGTCCCATTGGTGGCCAATACCATCCTCAGTCCTTTCCCAGTCCCGTATTCGGCTATCTCGTACACATCCGGCCTCAGCATGGGCTCACCACCGGTTAAGATGACGACCGGTGAGGAAAAGGAGGCGATATCGTCTAGGAGCCGGAGGCACTCCTCCGTGGTGAGCTCCCCGGGATAGGGACCTTCACCCGACAGGGCCCTGCAGTGCACACAGGAGAGATTGCAGCCGCGGGTCAACTCCCAGGCTACCATTCTCAATGGCGGCGCAGGGGACTGTTCCCGGTTAAACCTTTTCATATCCGCTTGGCAGCCTCTTTTGCGAAATAGGTCAAGATGATGTCAGCTCCAGCCCTTTTAATGCTCAACAGGGATTCCATCATCGCCCTTTCCCCATCTATCCATCCCAATTGGGCAGCTGCCTTGATCATGGCGTACTCCCCACTCACATTATATGCCGCGACTGGGATGTCGAACTCCCCTTTCACCCGATAGATAATGTCCAGATAAGGAAGGGCAGGCTTAACCATAATGATGTCAGCTCCCTCCTGGATGTCCAGGCGAACTTCTCTAAGGGCTTCATCGGCGTTGGCAGAGTCCATCTGATAGGATTTTCGATCCCCGAATTGAGGTGCCGATTCAGCTGCTTCCCTGAAGGGGCCGTAATAGCTTGAGGAGAATTTGGCGGAGTATGCCATAATGGGCATTTCGCTATACCCATTTTCATCCAGCACCTTTCGTATGACACCAATCCTCCCGTCCATCATATCGGAAGGAGCCACCATATCCGCGCCCGCCCGTGCATGAGAAAGTGCCTGTTTTGCCAACAATTCCAGAGTCGGATCATTAAGGATTTGATCACCCTCTACCACTCCGCAATGACCGTGACTGGTATATTCACAAAGGCAGACATCGGTAATCACCAAGAAGTCAGGAAACTCCTCTTTGATCGCCCTAACCGCCCTTTGGATAATACCATCATCCGAATACCCTTCCGAACCCAACTCGTCCTTCTTCTCTGGAATCCCAAACAGGATAACTCCCGGTATCCCCAAACCCTCCACCTCCTCGACCTCCGTAATAATATGATCGATGGAGAGCTGAAACTGTCCGACCATGGAGGAAATGGGGTTTTTCACGCCCTTTCCCGGACAGACAAAAAGCGGATAGACGAAATCATCCACACGTAAGGCCGTCTCCCTTACGAGTCTCCTGATATGCTCGTTCTTTCTCAATCTCCTCAAACGAAGCTGGGGAAAATGCATCCATTCCTCCCTATCGATGGAATTTCGACCCTCAATCCATTATTTATAGCCCATTTTGCCCATATTGTCCAGTGAAATTAATGAGATAGCCTGCCCCCTCCTTTGCCTGAGTGCTGGGCCCCAAGAATGAATTAACCGGGGAAATACCACCAGGATTCTGATTTGGGAACAAGGGGCAGGTGGAACTCTCGAAATCCTCACAATCGAGACAGAGAGCGAAAAGGAAATCAGGTTTTGTCTCCAGATGCCTCTCTGAAATAGTCAACGATGGCCTCGGTAAGAGCCCTGATCGTAAAGGAATTGGGGATAATATGGGGGGATATTCCCCGCCTTTGGAGGGTACTTGCCGTAATGGGGCCAATTGCCGCTATGGCCACTCCAGCCAATGGGTTTCTTGAGCCACCCTTCTGCTCATACATCTGGATAAAGTGGTTCACCGTTGAGGAACTGGTGAAGGTAATCAGATCAATTCTATCTCCCTCGAATACCCTCTCCATCTCCCTTCTGCTGACATCGGGCATTACCGTTTGATAGGCCTCGACTACATCTACAGCAGCTCCCAGTTTGCGCAATTCCCTTGGAACGAGGTCTCGGGCCTTTTTCGCCCTGGCCAACAATATTCGCTTTCCCTTCAGTTCCTCAACCCCCAATCTTTGAACCAAGGCTTCGGCATAATACTGATCCGGGACCACATTCACCCTCACCCCTGCCTTTTCGATCTCCTGAGCCGTCCTGGGCCCAATGGCACAGAACCGAAGATCAGTGAACTCCGTCAATCGCCTCTTTTTCAGCCTCAACCGCCTGAGGAAAAATTTGACCCCATTGCTGCTCGTAAAAATAATCCAATGGTAGGCTTCAAGGTTCCCTATTGCCGTGTCTACGGGTTCCCAGCTATCGGGGGGAACGATCTTAATGGTCGGGAATTCGATCACGTGGGCCCCATACCCCCTGAGCAACCGGGTGAGTTCCCCCGCCTGACCTCGAGCCCTGGTGATGACTATTCTCTTTCCCAACAGCGGTTTTCCCATTCTCCTGTTTCCATCTAAGATGCCCGGGCGATTTCCTTTCCGTAAAGTTCCCTCAATATCTCATCTGCGCCCCGGACCAGAAGGTTTTCGGCTAAGGCCCTGCCCAACTCCTGGGCTTTTCCCACCTCCCCCTCAATCTCGCCCTTGATTGATTTCCTTCCATCGATATCACCCACGAATCCCTTCAGCGTCAACCAGCCCTGATCCGATACGCTTCCCCAAGCGCCGATGGGAACTTGACAACCTCCTTCAAGCCTCTTCAAAAAGGCCCTTTCAGCCATAATCGACAGATGAGTGGCCTCGTGATCGATGATACTGAGGTATTGATTGACCTCATCATCGACGATTCGGGTTTCAATCCCTAAGGCCCCCTGCCCAATGGCGGGAAGGCACACCTCGGGCGAAATAAACTGGGAAATCCTCCCCTCCATGTTCATCCTTTTTACCCCGGCGGCGGCCAAAACAATGGCATCCACACCCATGGTATCTAGTTTCCTCACTCTGGTATCCACGTTCCCCCGCAGGGGGATGATGTCAAAATCGGGACGATAGGATAAGAGCTGGGCTTTCCTTCTGAGGCTGCTCGTACCGATCTTCGCCCCTGAAGGGAGTTCCTCTAGGGTGGCGTGATCCCTGGAGATGAGGACATCTCTGGGGTCCTCCCTCCGAGTGATGAATCGAATGTCGAGTCCCTCGGGGAACTGGACGGGGACATCCTTCATGCTGTGGACGGCCAGATCGATCCGCTCCCCCAGGAGCTCTTCCTCGATCTCTTTGACGAAAAGGCCTTTTCCCCCAACTGTGGCTAAATTGACATCGATGAGCTTGTCCCCCTTGGTCTTTATCCTGGTCAAAGATACCCTCAGGTGAGGATAGGCCTGGAATAGAAGCTTCCTTATCCAGTTGGCCTGCCACAGGGCCAGTGGAGACCCCCTCGTACCGATCCTAAGATCCCTCATCGCCCCCCTTTCTCTTTGCCCGACCTCCCCCCTGTGCATCGAGCCTAAAGAGCTTTCGCACCGCATCAACGTATTCGGTCGTATTCGTGTTGAGGTCGGGACTTTTCAGGAAGGTAATGGGATCGTGGAGGATCTTCTTTACGATGGCTGAGGTGAGGGCCTCGAGGGATTTCCTCTCTTTTTCCGTGATTCGCACAAGCGACGAAAGGGCTTTGCTCAACTCCCTTTTCCTAATCTCCTCGAACTTCTCCTTAAGGGAGACAATGGTCGGCACGAGGTCCAGCGATGTATACCAATTACAGAATTTGAGCACCTCTTCTTCGACAATTCCCTCCGCCCTCCTTGCCTCTTGGGCCCGGCGATCCCTGTTCGCATCAACAACTTCCTGTAGATCATCGATGTCGTAAACGTAGACGTTCTCGATCTCGTTGACCCTGGGATCAATGTCCCGGGGAACGGCGATGTCGATAAAGAACATCGGCTTGTTTTTTCTGGCTTTGATTACCCCTAGAACATTTTCGGGGTGAACGATATAATGCGGAGCCCCAGTGGAGCTGATGACGATATCAACTCCCTTCAACCGCCCGTGAAACCCATCGAACTCGACGGCCTCGCCATTGAAATCCATAGCAAGATCGACCGCCCTCTGGTACGTTCGGCTCACTACAACCACCCTCTGTGCCCCACCCGCAACGAGGTGTTTCGCAGCCAATTCAGCCATTTCCCCCGCACCTAGTAGCATAACGGCCTTGCCTTCCAGTGTTCCAAAGATCTTTTTGGCCAATTCAACTGCGGCGTAGCTTATTGAGACTGCGCTGCTGCCGATTCTCGTTTCCGTCCTCACCCTCTTGGCCACGTGAAATGCCTTGTGTAAAAGCTTATTTAAGATGATCCCCAATGTGTTGTGGTATGCCGCGATTTTATGGGCTTCTTTAATTTGGCCCAAGATCTGAGGTTCACCCACGACCATGGAATCCAAACTGGATGCCACGCGAAAGATATGCCTGATAGCACCGTTCCCCAAATGAACATAGAGGCTCTTCTCGAACTCATCAAGGGAAATCCCATGGTATTCGGCCAAGAAGTTCTTCAATGCTACAATGCCTATTTCGGGGTCCCGGGTCGTAACGTAGATCTCAACCCGGTTACACGTAGAGAGGATCATGTCTTCCGTGAATGCGGGGTGTTCCCACACCTTCCTCAAGGATCTCCCCAGTTCCTCCCCTGAGAAGGACATTTTCTCCCTTATCTCCACGGGGGCTGTTTTGTGATTTATGCCGACAACAAGGACATCCATATCATGACATACCAGCAATGAAAGACCACTCTCCAATAGTCCGTAACGAAAAACCGCATAACAATCACCAATTCGAATAAGCATGAAGTCCTGGTAAAAGGAGATTCACGCCCAAAAACGTAAAGAGGATGGCGAAAAATCCGAGTATGGCCATAATTGCCGCCTTTCTCCCGCGCCAACCGACTGTCAGCCTTTGGTGAAGGAGGGCCGCATACAGGCACCAGGTGATCAGTGACCAAGTCTCCTTGGGATCCCAGCTCCAGTAGGATCCCCATGCATATTGAGCCCAGAGAGAGCCCGTAATGATCCCAATAGTCAGTAGGGGAAATCCAAAGGTCAATGCCCTGTAGTTGATTTCGTCCAGCGTTCCCAGTGAGGGAAGGCGCCGGGATATGGCCCCAATGTGTTTGGATTTAACCTGATGCTCCTGGAGGATATACATAATCCCGGTGCAAAAGGCCAAGGCGAAGACGGCATTGCCCAGAAAAGCGAAAAGGACATGGATGGGAAGCCAGTAACTCCGCAACACGGGAGCAAGGGGAAGGATCTCTTTGGGCAATGCCATTGCCGGGATCATCAGAATCAGTGCTAGGGTAGCAATGAAAGGACCCAAGACCTTGATCCTATATCTCCAGTAGAAAGCCAGATAAACTCCGATGATGGCCCACCCAAAAAAGGATAGGGATTCATGGAGATTGGTAATGGGTGTATGCCCAGCTTCGAGATACCGAAGTATGAAGGCAATGGTGTGAAGGGAAAAACCTGCAAACAGGGAGAGCAAGCCGATCTTGGCCAGCAATTCCCTCAAGAGGATGATGAAGAGAAGGTACTTAAGGGTCCCCAAGAGATAGAGGGCAACGGTAATTTTGAAAAACCAAATGTTCACCGAATTGATCCGCTCCGGATTGATAAGTCCTCTTATGTTATCATGTTTCTATCAGAATTTCGACCGGGTTTCAATGAGAATCCGGTGTGGAATCCTCTGGCCTCCTTCATGACAAATATCTCTTGAAATCCTCTATCAACTGGGGCTAAGAGACCTCTCCCTAACCAATGGAGACGCTCCCCCATATCGAATGGCCGCTTCGGAAAGCATGGAGGCATATACTCACCCGTAACCACCAGAGTTCCCCTCTTTTTGAACTCGGAGGCGATCTGATAGGCTGTAGGAGAAACGGGGGTTCGGGAGTAAGCCCCACGCAGTCAACGCTCTCATCGAAATAGATCATTTGTTAGGCCCTGTTCACGATCTTAGCCTCCCCATCTTTGTAAATGTAAAGCTTCTGAGTAAACAAGCATCCTATTGCCCCACTGGAAACCGCGTAAGGGACCGTATCCAATAAAGGGTGGAAAAATTTTCAAAAAATTCTTGACTTTTGTCAATTATGTGAGTATATTTTTTGGTTATTTTCCTTGGGCATGAGGAATTTTGGGGCACTATTTCAAGGAGAGAAGGAAAAATGTTGACATTAACGTAAAGGTTTGTTATATTACTGGTAATGATAATGATTATTATTTAAAATTGGGTATCGACAGGAGATCGCAAGTTGAGATTAAAAGGTGGGAATAGGAATACAAAAAACTTGATAGGCGTTAAAAAGAGGGGAAGGTTTCTGGCCTATGACCAGTTGGCCGATTTTATCGGGCTCACCGAACCTGATGAATGTTCGGTCAATGCATTGACTGGATTCATCCAGCGCACGGACAGCGAATCGGAAACGGGAAAGGATAACATCCCCTCGGACCGCAACGAGGAGACCCACAGGGAGATCGCCATATCGAGTTCGGAGAATATTACCCTCGCCTATCTTAAGGAGATGCAAAAAATTTCCCTCCTCACCCGGG
>CAYFXL010000037.1:0-21557 GCA_964346945.1 uncultured Syntrophobacterales bacterium | reverse complement strand
GTTCCCGTAATAAATGGGCTCAGCGATTTGCTCCACCCCTGCCAGATTCTCTCTGACGTATTCACCATCATGGAAAAGAAGGGTGGATATCGAGGTCTGAAGGTTGCCTATGTGGGGGATGGAAACAATGTGGCTCATTCCTGGATGAATTGTGCCGCCAGGTTGGAGTTTCAGCTCTCCCTGGCCTGTCCAAAGGGATATGGGCCAGATTCATCGCTCCTCAAACGGGCGAAAAAGGGATCGAAGGGGGAGATCCAGCTGGTCCATGATCCTTACGATGCGGTTGCGGAAGCAGATGTCATTTACACCGACGTGTGGGCGAGCATGGGAAAGGAGGATGAGTACCACGAGCGCCTCCGGGATCTCAAGGATTATCAGGTGAATTCCCGTCTCGTCGAGGCTGCCAAAAAGGATGTTTTGGTCATGCACTGTCTGCCCGCTCATCGGGGTGAGGAGATAACTGATGAGGTGATGGACGGGAACCATTCCATCGTTTGGGATCAAGCCGAGAATCGGCTTCATGTCCAGAAGGCCATATTGGAATGGGCGATGGGGTGATTAACCAGGCGTATCCGTGCATTACCCTCAGAAAAGAAGGCTAAAGACCGGGGATTTCCGAGCGAACCATTATGGTGATCGAAAACGGATGATGGACAGGTTCCATTCTATGGAGGTAACGTGGCATCTCCTGTAAATAAGGTCGTTCTGGCATATTCCGGGGGTTTAGATACATCGGTCATCGTGAAATGGCTGGAAGATGAATACGGCTGTGAAGTCATTGCCTTTATTGCGGACGTGGGTCAGGGGGATGACCTCAAGCAGGTGGAAGCCAAGGCCCTCGCAACGGGGGCGAGGAAGGTCTATGTCGAAGATGTGCGAGAGGAGTTTGTGAGGGACTTCATCTTCACGGCTTTGAAGGCCAACGCCATCTATGAAGGTGGATACCTCCTGGGGACCTCCATTGCAAGGCCTCTCATTGCCAAAAAACAGATGGAGGTGGTCGAAAGGGAAAAAGCCGATGCCGTTGCACATGGAGCCACGGGAAAGGGGAATGATCAAGTGAGGTTCGAGATTTCGTACGTGGCCCTGAATCCCAAAATCGTCATCATCTCCCCGTGGAGACTTTGGAATTTCAGTTCTCGCAAAGATCTCATCCGCTATGCCGAACAGAACGGGATTTCCATTCCGGTCACGAAGCAAAAGCCGTACAGTTGCGACCGAAACCTCTTCCATTCCAGTTTTGAAGCTGGAATCTTGGAAGACCCATGGTTGGAACCGAATGATGATATGTTCCTCATGACCGTGTCACCCGAACGGGCCCCAGACAGGCCCCGTTATATTGAGATCGATTTCGAAGACGGCATTCCGGTGAGAATCGATGGGAAGGGTTATTCCCCGGCAAACCTGTTGATCAACTTGAATAAGATCGGAGGGGAAAATGGCATTGGCCGTGTGGACATCGTTGAAAATCGGTATGTGGGGATGAAGTCGAGGGGAGTTTATGAAACCCCGGGAGGGACGATCCTCCACATAGGGCATAGGGCCATAGAATCCATCACTATGGACAGGGAGGTTATGCACCTCCGGGATTCTCTGATCCCCAAAATCTCGGAGTTGATATACTATGGTTACTGGTTTTCCCCTGAAATGGAGGTTATGAAAAAGACCGTCGATGAAACCCAGAAGGATGTGACGGGAACTGTTCGCCTGAAACTCTACAAGGGGAACTGTATCGTTGTAGGACGTAAATCGGAGAAATCCCTGTATAGCGGTGAATTCGCGACCTTTGAAGAAGACACCGTTTATGATCAAAGGGACGCGGGAGGATTCATTAGACTGAATGCCTTGAGACTGAAGATCCGGAAGATGAGCGGCAGATGAGATCGTAAATCCGGGGAGCGATTTCCCTGCTCGTTTTACGGAGGGAACACGAATCATCGGCAGGGATTTGGAAAAAAGGAAGATATGGCAGAAGTTACCCTGGTTTCTGGAGAACACCGTTGCGCCTGAGCGTCATTTGCTGGAGAAGTGGGGTACCCATCGGGGGTGAGCGGAGCCGAAGGAAAGGGGAAAGTCAGTCCTTGAGGCTGGAAGCGGCAAGGATTCCCCGGGACCACGAAAGGGTCACTTCGGAAGCACTGAGGCGAAGGGACAACGGTGTCGACTCATAGGTCATAGGGGGAGTTGCAGAGGCAAAATGGACGAGAAGTACCATCCAGAGGAGATCGAGGCGAAATGGCAGAGGCATTGGGAGGAGAAGAAACTCTTCCAGGCCAAGGAAGACCCGACCAAGGAGAAATATTATCTCTTGGAGATGTATCCCTATCCATCGGGTGCAATCCACATGGGGCACATGCGGAACTACTCCATAGGGGATGTTGTGGCCCGGTATAGGATGATGAGAGGATACAATGTTCTTCACCCGATGGGTTGGGATGCCTTCGGCATGCCCGCAGAAAACGCCGCCATAGAGAGCGGGGTCCATCCTGCCAAATGGACCTATGAGAATATCGACACCATGCGACGCCAACTCAAGAGGATGGGTTTCAGCTATGACTGGGAGAGGGAGTTTGCTACCTGTGACGTGGAATACTACAAGTGGGAGCAGTGGTTTTTCGTGAAGATGTACGAGAGGGGTCTCGCTTACAAGAAACGATCCCTGGTGAATTGGTGCCCGAGTTGTCAGACGGTGCTGGCCAATGAGCAGGTTGAAGGGGGTCTCTGTTGGCGGTGTGAGTCGGAAGTAACGGAGAAAGAGTTGGACCAGTGGTTTCTCAAAATCAGCGATTGTGCCGAGGATCTCCTGGAATATTGTGAGAAATTGCCAGGATGGCCCGAGCGAGTATTGAGGATGCAGCGAAATTGGATCGGGAAGAGTGAGGGGGCCGAGATTCGATTTCCGCTGGAGAATTCGAAGGAGGCGATCCCCGTATTCACAACCCGCCAAGATACCGTCTTCGGGGCAACGTTTATGAGTTTGGCTCCGGAACATCCCTTGACCTTGGAATTGTCAAAGGGGACGCCCCAGGAAGGGGCAGTGCGGCAATTCGTGGAAAAGGTGAAACGGCAAAGCATCATTGGGAGAACGGCGGAGGGAACTGAAAAAGAAGGGGTGTTTGTCGGGGCCAATTGTCTGAATCCCATGACGGGGGCGAAGATGCCGATATTCGCGGCCAATTTCGTCCTCATGGAATATGGAACGGGGGCGGTTATGGCAGTCCCCACTCATGACCAAAGGGACTTCGAATTCGCCAAGCGATATGGGCTTCCATTGATCGTTGTGATCCAGCCGCCTGATAGCCCCTTGAGTGAGGAGACGATGACGGAGGCCTATGTGGATGAGGGAACATTGGTCAACTCCGGCCAGTTCAACGGCATGGATAGCGTTGCGGCTCGGGAGGCAATCGTCAAATACCTGGAAGAGAACGGGTTGGGGGGAAGGGAGGTAAACTATCGAATCCAGGACTGGGGGATTTCCCGTCAAAGATATTGGGGGGCGCCCATCCCCATTATCTATTGCGATCGATGTGGAATTCAGCCCGTCCCGGAAGAGGAGCTTCCCGTTGTTTTGCCTCATGACGTGGAATTCACCGGCAAGGGGGGGTCTCCATTGGCCGAATGTCGAGATTTCGTTGAGACTCAATGTCCCAAATGTGGTGGGAGTGCCAGGAGGGAAACCGATACCATGGATACCTTCGTGGAGTCTTCCTGGTATTTTGACCGGTTTGCATCGCCCCGGTATAACGAGGGTCCATTGGATAAGGAGAAGGTCGATTACTGGATGCCTGTTGATCAGTACATTGGGGGAATAGAACACGCGATTTTGCATCTCCTCTATTCCCGTTTCTTCGCGAGGGTTCTCAAGGAGTTTGGGCTCGTGAGGGATAAGGAGCCCTTCACGAGACTCTTAACCCAGGGGATGGTTATCAAGGATGGGGCGAAGATGTCCAAATCGCGGGGGAACGTCGTCGATCCCGAATACCTGGTCTCAAAGTATGGTGCTGATACGGCTCGGATGTTTTGCCTCTTTGCTTCTCCACCCGAGAAGGACCTCGAATGGAACGATCAGGGTGTGGAGGGATCATTTCGTTTTCTCAACAGGGTGTGGCGGTTGGTTTGCGAAAATCACCATTGGATAAAGGAGATGAAACCCAATACCGGGGCAACCCCAATCGCCCACGACCTGAGGGTGTTGCGTCAGAAAGTTCATAAGACCATCAAGAAAGTCGGGGAAGATATTGAGCGATTCCACTTCAACACCGCCATCAGCGCCATTATGGAGCTGGTCAACGCCCTTTATCAGTTCAAACCGACAGAGAATGGGGATCCAGCAGCACGTTTGGTGTTTAGGGAGGCGATTGAGGCGGTAACCCTCCTTCTTTCCCCTTTTGTCCCTCATATCGCGGAGGAATTATGGGAGGCCCTGGGAAAGGGGGAAAGCATCATTAAGACCCCATGGCCCGATTACGATCGGGACGCCATCGTTGAGGAGAAAGTCATGGTGGTGATCCAGGTCAATGGCAAGGTGCGGGACAAGGTCACTGTCCCATTCTCGATGGGGGAGGAGGAGATAAAGGGGGTGGCACTGGAGAGGGAGAAGATAAGAAGGGTACTCCATGCTAAGGCGGTTCAGAGGATCATATTCGTCCCCAAAAAGTTGATCAATATCGTCTGCGCCTGATCCCGTTGCCTTTTGTGTGTCTCGGGTAAAGAATGTATCTTTTCTCACGACCATTCCCGCGATGAAGCTCATTCAAGGCCATTTCCACTTTTCCATCATCTTCTTTCTCTTGGTGGGGACCGGCTGTGGGTATCGATTTGGAGGAGAAGGGTTTGGCCCATCCCCGGAAATTCGATCCGTTGTCATTCCGACCTTTATCAATGAGACATATGAAGCTGGCATCGAAACCATCGTCACCAATGCCCTATTGAGGGAGTTGATCAAGGACAGGCGGCTAAAGGTCGTGGGCGAAGACGAGGCCGATGCCATCATGGAAGGAAAGGTCATATCATTTTCCATCTCATCGGTGGCATATGACCCAACGGGGGTGGTCTCACAGTACCGTGCAAGGGTTGCCCTGGACGTATTACTGAAACGAAATAGAACGGGAGAGATCCTTTGGAGCGAAAGGGGCATCACGGAATCTAATGTCTACAGGGTTTCCTCGGATGTTCTTCTCACCGAGGCTGAAAAAGAAAGGGCAATTGAGAAGATCGCCGGGGAATTGGCAAGGAGAATTCGTCGAAGACTGTTTGAAGGGTTTTAATCACCCATGAGCTCATGGGTGAGGCCCCCAACACGGGGTTCGTTCATGGATTTCTTCTCGTTGGATAAGGGGTTGAACAGAGGGGAAGTTCCTCGTGTCCTTTACCTTTTTGGGGACGAGCCCTACCTTATCGAGAGGGGGATCGAGGGGCTTCGCAAAAAGATTATCCCAGGGCATCTTCAGGAGTTTAATAGGGATGTGTACTCGGCTGGCGAAATTCCCGCATCCAGGATCGTGGATGCCGCTTGGACACTACCCATGTTGAACCCATGGCGGTTCATTCTGGTCAAGGAGGCGGACCGCTTTGCCCCGGGCGAGGTGGATCAATTCCTACCTTACATAGAGAAGCCCTCTCCCTCCACATGCCTCGTTCTTTGGGGGGATACTGGGGGGCCATGGAAGCCGTTCTTCCCCAAGATAAGAGCGGTAGGGGCGGTAATCCAGATTAAACCCTTTTTTGCCGGGCAACTGATCGGGTGGATCAAGCGGGAGGCTCAAGCGTTCGGGAAGGGAATGACAAGGGAGGCGGCTGAATATCTTAAGGATATGGTGGGAAATCGCCTTCGAGACCTCCACAACGAGATTGAAAAGACCGTGGCCTATGTGGGGGAAAAGGCCGTCATCGAGTTGGGAGATGTTGATGGGCTCGTATCGGAGGTGAAGACGAGGACGATCTTCGAGTTGACCGATGCCATTGGAATGAGGAATTCCCTTGAAGCATTGAGGATTTTGAGAAGCATGCTGGAGGCCGGAGAGGCCCATCTCAGGATTCTCAATATGATCGCTCGCCAATTTCGTTTGATTTGGAAGGCGCATTACCTGGTAACAAAGGGGATTGGAAAGGAGGATTTGGCGAGAAGGCTCAAACTCCGCCATTTTTATCTGGAGTCCATCCTGGAACAGGCCTCCTATTTCAGCGAGGATAATCTTCGGGAAGGATTTCGCCGGTTCCTTGAGATCGATCTGGCCATGAAGACGACGACCTTACCGAAAGAACTGCTTTTGGAGAAAATGGTGGTCGATTTATGTCACTGAGAGGATTGGAGGGAGTTAACCCGTTTAGTTAGTCGTGAGACCTTTCTGGACGCGGTATTCTTTTGGATCACTCCCTTGGATTTGGCTTTATCGATAGCTGGAATAGCCTCGGCTAAGGCGGTTCTTGCCTTGTCGATATCCTTGGCCTCCACCGCCAACCTTACCTTTTTGATCAGCGTTTTCAAGGTGGATCGAATATGGACGTTTCTTTGGCTCCTTTTTTCGTCCTGCTTCTGCCTCTTGAGGGCTGACTTATGCGTAGCCAAACCACCACCTCCCTCAGGGGGATGAAACTTCTTTCAACCATCCCCTGTACGGGTGAGCATCATAAGAAAATCTATTATAATCATTTTGTGTAATGGGTGTCAAGGGTCCTTTCTATGAGCGGGATGGAGCACGATAGGATAGCGAGAGCAGCGGGGGTGGTGGGGTCCGCTACCTTGCTCAGTCGGATCCTGGGATATGCCCGAGACATGGTGATCGCATATTTTTTCGGGGCCGGTTTGGTCACGGATGCCTTCTTCGTTGCGTTCAGGATCCCCAATACCCTCAGGAGGCTTTTCGGGGAGGGATCCATGACCGTTTCCTTTATCCCGGTCTATACAGAATACATTGTCCATCGGACCAACAAGGAATCCCGGGAACTCGTCGATGTTGCCTTCACACTGGCTTGCTCGGTATTGATGGTGCTCACGATTTTGGGAATGGTCTTTTCTCCGCAGATTATCTCGTTGTTGGCCCCGGGCTTCCAAGATCCGAAGAAGGTCGAGTTAACGATCTTCCTGACCCGGGTTGTCTTTCCCTATCTCTTTTTCATCGGCTTGGTCGCCCTGGCCATGGGCGTTCTTAATGCCCACCGTCATTTCGCAGCCCCCGCATTGGCTCCCACCCTGCTCAACCTCTCGATGATGGCCTCGGCTTATTTTCTCTCCCACCGATTGGCCGAGCCCATCGTCTCGCTTGCAATCGGTGTCTTTTTTGGCGGGGTGACCCAGCTCGCATTCCAGCTCCCCTTTTTGATCAAAAAGGAGCTGATGTTCAGGTTCAACTTCCATTTCTTCCACCCGGCCATCAAACGGATCTGTTTATTGATGGGACCGGCGTTACTCGGCGTGGCCGTTGCCCAGATCAACATGTTCGTTGGGCAAATCTTAGCCTCGTTCCTCTTGGAAGGTTCCATATCCTACCTCTACTTCTCATATCGCTTGATCGAGTTTCCCCTGGGTATCTTCGTGATCGCCCTGGGCACGGCGGCTCTGCCCAGTTTTTCACAATTGGTATCCGAGGGGAAGATGGAGGAATTTCGGGATGCCATCTCCTTTTCCGTGAGGCTTGTCCTCTTTGTGGCGGTTCCGGCGATGGTAGGCCTCATCGCATTGAGAATCCCCATTATCCATCTTCTCTTTCAGCATGGGGCCTTCGTTTATCAGGATACGCTTTCAACCGCCCAAGCCCTATTCTATTTTGGAATCGGGTTATGGGCCATCGCCGGGGTGAGGATCCTTGCACCGGCCTTCTATGCCGTCCAGGATACCAAGACGCCTGTGAAGATGGCAGTTGTGTCCCTGTTCGCCAATGCGGGTTTGAGCCTCATTCTCATGGTGCCTCTGAAACATGCGGGACTTGCCCTCGCTAACTCCCTTGCCTCGATGACATACGTCTCCCTCCTTCTCATCTGGTTGAGGAGAAGTATAGGGGAGATCGATTGGGCGCGCATTCTCAGATCTCTCACTCAAGTGGTTTTTGCCAGTGCCATTATGGGATGGGTTGCCTCGTGGGTAGCCGGCAAGGTATCCTGGGTGAGTCCCGGTTACTGGGGTGAGAAGGTTCTCCTCCTGGCTGCTGGGATTGCGGCGGGGGTATTCACATATATATCCATTTCGTATCTCTTGAGAAATGGCGAGCTCTCCTTTCTCATTGACATGCTTTGGGGAAAAAGGAAGCAACTGGGATTTAAGGGCGAAGTTGAATGAAGATAATGGGAGGACGGAAAGATGGCAGAGGAGATCCTTCATACCTACTCGTTTTCCGTGGCCGGTCCTCGGAACAGCGAAAAAACTGCGAGAGCGGCGGTTGAGCGCGCTCAGCAGCTTGGAATTGAATACATCGTCGTGGCTTCGACTAGTGGAAGGACAGCTTTCCAGGTGAGGGGCCTATGCGAGGAGCTTGGTTACAGAGGTCAGCTGGTGGTGGTCACCCACCACACGGGATATTCAGAACCGGGGGAAGATGAGCTGCGGGAGGAGGACAGGATTCGTTTGACGGAGGCAGGATGCAAGGTCGTTACCGCAACCCACGCCTTGAGCAGTATATCCAGATCGTATCGGACTAAATTTGGAGGTATCAACCTGCTGGAGATCGTGGCCGAGGCCTTTCGCAGGTTCTCTCAAGGGATAAAGGCTGCCATCGAATGTGCCATCATGGCCGCCGATTCGGGGGCAGTCCCGGTGGATGAGGATATCGTCTCCATTGCGGGGACTGGCAAGGGCGCGGATTCCGCCATTGTCATACGGGCGGCAAATCAGAATCGGTTTTTCGACCTGAAGGTAAGGGAGATCGTCGCCATGCCCCGATAGGGAATCTTCCTCCTCAGCTTCGGTCGGAATCGCGAGCGTGCTTTTCCATTTTGCCGTCGGTTGTTGTTCCCGAGCCAGTTTATTGAAATATCTCACTAGGTCGTGATATCATTGGTTGTCAATGCTTAGGGACTGCTTATGAACGTTCTCTTTATCTATCCCAATCTGAACGCCCAAATTGGATTCAATTACGGCGTTGCTTTTCTTTCAGCTGTCCTTCGCCGTCACGGCCATGTCACGAGGCTCCTTAACATTAACGAAAGCCTGGGTTATCCGTTCGACCTTGGAAGAATCGTCCGCGATGTCGAAGCATTCTCCCCGGATCTCGTGGGCTTTTCCGTGGTAAGCAACCAATTTCAGTACGCATTGGAGATTGCAAAGGCCATCCGAGGCCACACCCAAGCCCCCTTCGTATGTGGTGGCATCCATGCAACCATGGCACCCCATGAAGTCCTGGAAACGGGTCTATTCGACTACGCCTGTTTGGGAGAAGGAGAGGAGGCCCTTTTGGAATTGGTCAATGCCCTGGAAGAGCGGGGGGACACGACCAAGATCCCAAACATGTGGTTGAAGAGGGATGGGAGCGTTATTGAGAACAGAGTTCGTCCCTTTACCCCCCTTGAAAATCTTCCACCCAAAGACTACGAGATTTTCGATTTTCAGAAAATGATTGACGCCAAAGATGGGTGGGCCGGCATCATGGTATCCCGGGGGTGTCCCTTCCGATGCACGTACTGTTTCAACCACAGGCTGGTCGATATTTATCGGAAGGATACCGGCCTTTCCCTGCCTCGCCTACGATACCTTCGCCATCACTCAGTCAAGGAAGTAATAGGCGAGCTCAAGTACCTCCTTGGTCAATACACGGGCATTAAGATGTTCATCTTTGATGACGATCTGTTTACCCTTGATAAGAATTACGTCCAAGAGTTCTGCCGAGCCTACGAGAAATGGATTGCCGTCCCCTTTGTGTGCAACGCCCACGTTAAGGTCTTTGACCACGCCGTCGCCCGGAGCCTCAAGAGGGCCAACTGTTGCATTGTCAAGTTTGGGCTTGAAAGCGGGAGCGAAAGGATTCGGAGAGAAGTCCTTAATCGGCACATGAGCAATCATGCCATTGTGAAGGCGTTCAAGATAGCCCACGAACATCAGCTTCACACCTCGGCCTTTGTGATGATCGGGCTGCCCGATGAAACCCCAGATGAGATGTTTGCGACGGTAGATTTGTTGTCGGCCATACGCCCTGGGCGGTTTCGATGGTCGATCTTTTTCCCTTATCCGGGTACGGTAGCTCACGAGATGGCCAAACAGAAAGGTCTCATTGATCTCCAAAAGATGCGGACGCTCACCAACTTCACCGAGGAGTCGTGCTTGGATTTTGGAGGGGCCCACAATCTCCTGATAGACAAGCTGGCTAGGGCCTTTCCGTGGTTTGTCAATGCTCGGAGTAATCCGTCGTCTTCGACTATTTACCGCGGATTGGTGCGGGAAATTGAGAGCATGGATCGGGCGGCGTGGGAAGAGGTCAGGGATACGATCCGTTCCACGGATAAAAAGATTTCGAGCTTTCTAACAAAAGCTGGCAGGGAACACTACGCCATCAGGTACAATGAGTTCATGGGGGTTCGGAGCGATTGGTCCGATCAATGAATGGACGCTATCCCCAAAGGATTCTCATCCGGTGCCCCAACTGGGTGGGTGACCTCGTAATGGCCACTCCCGCCATTAGGGCGATCCGGGAGCGATTTAACCGGTCTCATATCGTCCTTTTGGTAAAGCCATACGGCAGAAAGGTAATTGAGCATTCTCCTTACGTGGACGAGATTCTTGAATATGACGATGGAGATACGGATCAAGGAATGCGCGGGATTCTTTCGCGGGCGATGCAGCTAAGGCGAGAAAACTTTGATTTAGCCGTCATTTTCCCGAATTCCTTTAGCTCAGCGTTGATTGCCTTTCTGGCGGGTATCAAACGCCGCGTTGGGTACAGCCGGGAAGGGAGAGGTTGGATGCTTACTGATCCCATAGAGCCGGTGCGACAAGGTCCCAAAATCGTCCCTATTCCCATGGTGGAATACTATCTGAGGATCACCGATTGGCTGGAATGCCCCCGGTTGACTCTGGCTCCTGAGCTTTTTGTCTCAGCCGCCACAAGGCAGAAGGCCCAGGATATACTCGAGCGATGTGGCGTCAATGGGAAGTACATGACCGTTGTCATGATTCCCGGTGCAGCCTACGGGTCTTCAAAATGCTGGAAGCCAGAATATTTTGCCCAGGTGGCCGATCACCTGATCGAGGGCTATAGGTGTAATTTGGTGATCGTTCCCGGTCCGGAAGAGGTACAGATCGCCAGGGATATTGAGGCGAGAATGTCAAGGGGACCCATTGTCTTGGCCGATCCGGTTGTTCCCCTGGACATCCTGATGGCCATCATCCAATCGAGCTCCTTGGTCATCACCAATGACACAGGTCCTCGGCATTTTGCCGTAGCTTTTGACAAGCCCGTAGTGGTCATCATGGGTCCCACGGATCCGCGCTACACGAATCTCAATCTTGAAAAGACCATTGTTCTGAGGGAGGATCTTGACTGCAGCCCCTGTCATCTGAAAGTCTGTCCCCGCGATCACCGTTGCATGACAGCAATTACGCCCCAAAGGGTGATTGAGGCCAGCGAGTGGCTGTTTGATCAATTTGTGAAGCCCAGGGCTCGGAATTAGACATGTAATTTTTCCGGCGAGCAGGTTTCAATGGAAGTCCCCATCGAAAGATTTGAGGAGATAATTGGCCGTTACAAGCAGGCGAAAATTGCGGTCATTGGCGATATCGTGGCGGACATCTATATCTATGGAAAACCCTTCAAACTCTCCCGAGAAGCCCCCGTTTTGGTTGTCCGGCATGATGGGGAAAGAATTCTCCCCGGTAGTGCGGGCAACACCATTCATAATCTTTCGCGCTTGGGTGTCCGGGTATTTCCTCTCGTGGTCATTGGTAATGATGAACCAGGAAGATCTCTCCTGAATGGGCTTTCAATGAGGAATATCGATAGGGAGGGCGTCATCGTGGTAGATGGTCGCAGCACTATTACAAAAACCCGCATCATGGCTGGGGATGATCACACTTCTAAGCAGCAGGTGATTCGTATCGATCGAGAGATAAGGGAATCTCTCCCCAAAAGGGTTGAAAATCGACTCTTGGTATGTCTGGACCGTATCGCAAACCAGGTCGATGCATTCATTGTATCTGATTATGGATATGACCTGATCACTCCGACCCTGCTCGAGAAACTCAAGGCCATCGTCGTAGACAAAAAGGTGGTGGTGGATTCCAGGTACCGGCTCCACCTCTTTTCAGGCTTCACCGCCATTACTCCCAATGAGTCGGAGGCCGAGGCCATTTCGGAGTTCACCATCACAAACGGCCAGGATGCTATCAGGGTAGGGAAGAGCCTCGTTGAAGAGCTCAACCTAGAGGCCGTGCTGATAACCAGGGGAAACAAGGGAATGGTTTTGGTGGAACGATCAGGCGGTGCGTCGGAAATTCCCATCTGCGGGAGTGACGATATCACCGATGTGACGGGGGCAGGCGATACTGTAACAGCGGTCTTTACCTCCTCCCTGGCCGCGGGGGCCTCTTTTTACGAAGCGGCTCGACTATCCAACTATGCCGGAGCAGTGGTAGTCATGAAGAGTGGCACGGCAACGGCCTCACCGCAGGAATTGATTCACGTGATTGAGCAAGAGCACAAGATGAAGAGTTGACCGGCGGATCTCCTTGAGGAGCTACCAAGATTTCATGAAGGGAAAGAGAAAATTTATCAGGGATCCGGGAGCGTTGTTGCATATCGTCAATCAATTGAAATCTCGGGGGAAGCGCATCGTTATGACCAATGGATGTTTTGATGTGCTTCATGTAGGCCACATCCGTTGTCTCAGGGGAGCCAAAGAGCAGGGCGATGTCCTGATTGTTGCCGTCAATGACGACGCATCCATGAAAAGGCTAAAAATGGCAGGACGTCCAATAATGCCCGAGTCGGAGCGCATAGAGATTCTCGAAGCCCTGGAGTGTGTCGATTTCATCACCCATTTTTCCGAAGAGAGGGTGGATCGATTACTCCTGATGCTCAAGCCTCACGTTCACGCCAAGGGGACAGACTACACGGAGGAAACGGTGCCCGAAAGGGAGACGGTTCTCTCATACGGAGGACGTATCGCCATCGTCGGCGATGCCAAGACTCACTCGAGCACCGATCTTATCAGCGCTATTGCCCGACTTGAAAAGAAGAATCCTCCGGATTGAAATCCTCGGCAAGGAGGGCCATGGGTAGCTCGGTTTGCTTAACATCACGCCTGCGCGGGGTTCAATGTTCCAACGACCGGGGATACAGCGGGAACCCTAAGATCTAGAGGCTCCGTTTACGAAGGCAACCAGGGACAGTGCCACCGTTTTGAAACTCCTGCAGGACAATATCTTTTCCGGCTCAATCAATTCTCTGGAACAGGGAGGGTTTTTTTCAGGCACAAATTGGTGTTCCCCTTGAACATCTCACTGCCATTCTGCTATGGTTCTATAGAGAGCACATTCCCATTACTGAAAGGAGGTGGTATGAATGGCCGAGGTCAAAATGCCCCATCCGGGACACGAAAAACATCTCTGTCTCCTGCAGAACACGGGGTACATCAAAGAGAACTTCTCGGAGTACAAAAACCTCGTTAGAAACCCTCAGTTCGTCTGCAAGAACTGCGGCCGAACAGCCGCAAATGACGCAAACCTCTGTGCACCCGAGGCATTGTAGGGAACTTCTGGACACGTTTTCGAGCTGAATGAGGATTGGGAGTGCCTAGTCTCGCACCCTGCATATGGGCTCGCTGGATTAGGCATTTTCCATTGTTCTTGGCCCATCCGACACCCGGTATTCGGAGGGGAGCTCCTCATTCCTCCCTAGCTCCGTCACTCACTGTTTATGGTGGATGATGGTTCTTTCACGATATATCTTCGGTCCGTTACCCTTATATGACGGGTGAGGTTTGGAGCCGCAAGGGTTGTGCCAAGTGCCCAAATGAACAGGCCCGGGGCCTTGTATGGATTGACGTGAGCCGTGGAAGAGACGAAAAGCCTAGAAGAGGGAACGCCCACAACGTTGCATTGATTCCTTACTCCATTTGATGCTTGCCATGAAGGAATCCCAAAGATGCTTGAGATATTTTCCGTGGAGGGAAAGAGGGCCTTTGTGTCGGGGGCAAGTAGAGGGTTGGGCCGTGAGATGGCCCTGACCCTAGCCGAGGCTGGGGCCGATGTGGCCTTGGCTGCTCGGACTGTTGAGGCCCTGGAGGAGACGGCCCAAACCATTGGGAAGATCGGGAGGCAGGCCCTGGTCTGTCCCATGGATATTGCGAATATCGACGATATAGAAAAGGCCGTTGATCACGCGGTAAAGACCTTCGGGCGCATCGATATTCTGGTCAACAACGCCGGGATAGCCGGGGAGAAGGCGGTTATCGAAATGACGCTAGAGACCTGGGAGCGGATTATGGAAGTAAATCTCAGGGGTCATGTATTCTGTACCAAGGCGGTCGGGAAGCATATGATCGAAAATCGCTATGGGAAGATCATCAATATCTCCTCCACGATGGGGCTCACCGGAGTGGCCTACAACAGCCCTTACTGTGCCAGCAAGGCTGCGATCATCCAGTTCAGCAAATCGTTGGCCCTTGAGTGGGCGAGGTATAATATCCAGGTGAATGTCCTCTGTCCGGGATACTTCTTGACGGATTTGAACCGGGAATTTCTTAAGACACCTCGGGGCCAGAAGGTCATCGACAAAATACCCATGCACCGAGTTGCGGATCCGAGGGAGATCCGGGGCGTTACCCTGCTATTGGCTTCTGATGCCTCCAGTTTTATGACGGGATCGGTGGTGGTGGTCGACGGCGGTCACACCATAGAGTAGAGTTGTTGGCGCTATTGTATGTGTGCCCGGGGAAGATCATATTGCGGAAGACGCTTCTCACATAATCTCCACCATGAATTACAATAACATTCCGAGTATTCTTAGCACCTGATTTATGAGGGGTACGACATGAAATACCAAACCCTTGTCGTTGAGAAGAAGGACCGTGTTGGTCTCATCGTGCTCAATCGCCCTGACCATATGAATACCTTCAGCACGGCCCTTGCCAAGGAGCTAAACGCAGCCCTCGATGAATTGGAGAAAGACGGGCAGATACGGGCGGTCATTATCAAGGGAGCGGGAAAGTCTTTTTGCGCTGGAATTGATATCACGGAGTTTTCGGGGAAAACCCTTTTGGAATATCGGGAATGGATAGCGTTGATGGAGAAGATGACCCTCACCATTGCCACCATGGGGAAGCCCGTTATTGCTGCCGTCCATGGGTATGCCGTTGCCAATGGGACAGGTTTGCTTGCTGCCTGCGATCTGGCCATCGCCGCCGAAGGAACTCGGATTGGGACGACGGCGATAAACGTTGGGCTTTTCTGCATGGGGCCGGCGGTTCCCCTGTCCCGATGCGTGGGCCGGAAGAAGGCCTTGGAGATGTTACTAACGGGGATGATGATCGATGCTCGAGAGGCTGAACGGATCGGACTCGTGAACAGGGTCGTTTCTCCAGAGGACCTGGATGAGGCGGCCATGAAGTTAGCTAATGACCTGGCCGCTAAGAACTCTATCGCCCTTCAGATGGGAAAGCGTGCCTTCTATACGATGGTGGACATGGAATACGCCAAGGCGCTGGAATATATGAATGAAATGATGGCAGAACTGTGTACGACTGAGGATGCCAAGGAGGGAGTGGACGCCTTTCTGAATAAAAGGAAGCCCCGGTGGAAGGAGCGTTAGCATAATTCTATGGGATCCTTCTTCCGTGAGCAATGGACTGGCTTCTGTGGCGGAAAGGAATTCTCATTGGCGAGACTTTCATGACCTTTTGAGTCAGCCCTTTTCTCAGCCTCTCTTGCTGTTCCATGAGAATCTGAATGGTGTAACGAAGGCGCTCCTCTCCATCGAAACCCTTGAACAGAGAAGGGCTGCAAATGGCACTGGCTATTGAGTCGACGCAGAAGGCCACCTTTGAATAAATCGAGACCAGGGTCACTGGGCACCTTCTATCCTCAGATTTTTTGAACAGCCGGGGATCGTGAAAGACGACTCCCAAGTGGCCCATTCTGATCCCGAAAGGACCCGGTGTTCCGTTGAGTCTGTTCTCCACAGCACTTTCAAGCGCCTCAAAGCTGGCTTTTCCTTGGGGAAGATCCGTGATTTGGTTCATAAGGATAAGGGGTCTAAAGAATCGTCGGGCCTTGTAACCCTCAATTCTCTTAAACAGCGTTACCTCTAGTTGCACGAATCGGGAGAAACAGGCTCGCACCGATCCGAAGGCGCTGATCAGATCATCGGGAGACGCCACAATGATCGTTTTTTCCGCCATCAGGCCGAAATCGATCGTCTGACGGTTAATGCCTGATGCCAAGTCGAGGAGAACAAAATCGAAATTCCTGCTAACCCGGATGAAACTCCTCAGAAACTTCATCTTCTGCAGATAGTTAAGATTGGCCAGGGCAAGATTACCCCGTTCCCCAGCTATCAGAAAGAAGCCAAACGGAGTGTCTTCAATCAGATCTGGCAAGGCCCTTTCTTTTAGGAAAAAATGGGCCAGGTTATATTTGGGATAGAAGCCCAGCCGATCCGAAATGATCCCATTACCGAGATCGGCATCGATCAAGAGAACACGAGCGTTTTTTTTCGCCAAGGCAGCCGACAAGCCGACGGCAAGGTGGGTTTTTCCAACACCACCTTTGCTCGATGTGAACGCCAAGATTTGCCCTCTGGGCATCACTATTTCCTCCAGTTTTCATGCCGGGGCTTTTGACGTTCTTTTATGCAATCCATGTGCCATATCTACCTTCAAACAACGCAAAGGGGAGCGGAGTATCGATAACGCCATTGATACATCAGGGTATTAGTTTAGTGGAGAGCGAGGAACGTCCGTCGCAGGATTGCGGCTGTATTGTAGGACGATTTTCGATCGAGGTTTCTGAAATCCGTGGCCTTCATTGGAGCGGACGAGGGGAGAACGTTAAATCACCCCCGATTTTTCGAGGGCTTCGATCTTTTCGTCGGTATATCCCAACCCCAGGAGCACTTCTTTGGTGTGTTCCCCATACCCGGGAGATGAAAGCTTGATTCGACCAGGGGTTTCCGAGAACTTAATGGGAAATCCCAGCTGTTTGATGTGGCCCTCTGTCGGGTGGTCTAGCTCAAGGACCATCTTCCGGTGGAGGACCTGGGGATCAGAGAAGGTCTCTTGGAAATTGTTGACCGGCCCATGACAAATCTCGAGCCCATCCAGATATTCCACCCATTCATCCCTCGTCTTGGTGAGGAAGACCTTCTCCAGTTGGTAGACCACTTCGTCTCCTTGGGATCCCGTTGCGTATTGGTGGGGGATGAGGTTTTCCCTTCCCAAGGCCTGACACAGGTTTTTCCAGAATTTCTCCTCCAGGGCCCCGATGGTTATGTACTTACCATCTTTGGTCTTATAAACTCGATAGCAGGGGAGTTCCCCGTTCAGCATCATTCCTCCTCTTTCCGGAATCTCCGCATCGAAGAAGTATTTCGAGGCGAACAGCGAGAGCCAGAATACGACGCCGTCGAGCATGGAGATATCGATATATTGGCCTTTCCCCGTCTTTCGCCGATGGACGAGGGCCATGAGGATACCGATGGTGGCCATCATCCCGCCTGCTCCGATATCGGCGATCTGGGATGCCGGGATGACGGGTGGCCCACCCCTTTGGCCCGTGATCCCCAGGATGCCACCAATGCCGATGTAGTTTATATCGTGGCCTACCTTATCCCTGTACGGGCCGTCCTGGCCGAATCCCGAGATGGAGCAGTAGATAATCGCGGGATTGACTCTGCGCACCACATCATAGCCGATGCCGAGCCGGTCCGTCACCCCCGGCCTGAAGCCCTCCAGGATAACATCGCTCTTCTGGACCAATTCCATGAAGATGGCCTTTCCCTCATCGGCCTTGAGGTTGAGCTTCATGCTCTTCTTGTTGCGGTTGAGCCCGAGGAAGTAAGCGCTTTGCGTTCGGACGCGGGGGGGATACCACCTTCCGTAATCCCCCCGCTCGGTATCCTCGATCTTGAGAACATCGGCACCATAATCGGCCAGAAGCAGGGTGCAGAAATTGCCGGGCAAAAGGCGGGCCAGGTCCAGGACCTTGACCCCATCCAAGGCTTTCATCATGGGTCACTCCTTCGTGAGCATATGGATGCAGCGCTTCCTTATGAAGGATATCCCGTAATCCTTTTGATGGGAGCTTTATGCGAATCGGAAGGTAACGGGAGTCCTTGCCCCCTCCTCTCCTGGTCTATCTGGGAAGACTACCTCAAGGGGTTGGCCGATGGTGATTGAATCCGGGCGAGAGAGATCAGCACTGAGAAGGAGGGCGCTGATCCGTGGCCCCTCATCTAATTGGACCAAGCCCCAGCAGTAGGGGTTATCACGGTTGTACCCCTTTTCCTCATACGCTGTAGTTCCCACCCTGACTACACTGTACGAGGCGAGTTTTCCCCTCCCTGAAAATTGAAACCATTCCATTTCCGCTTCCAGACACTCGCCGCAGAGAGACCTGGGGGGGAGGTAGAGGGTTCCGCAATTCTTACATTTCGAGCCCATCAGTTTTTTTTGGTCGAGAAATCCATAAAAGGAAGCCGCTGTGAACCCTTTCTCTTCCATGTGGACGACCTACCTCCTTTCAAAGATGTGAACGACTACCGTGCTGCCGGACGCTCCAACGTTATGGGTCAAGGCGAGGTTGACCCCGGCGACCTGTCTCTGGCCGGCATGTCCGCTCATCTGTTCCCACACTTCCACGAGTTGTCCTACACCGGTTGCTCCCACCGGATGTCCCTTCGCCTTGAGCCCCCCGGATGTATTGACGGGCTTCTCACCATCCCGGGCCGTTTTCCCCTCCTCGGCGGCCTTTGCGCCTTCGCCGGGTTTGAAGAATCCCAGATCCTCAGTGGCTACCACCTCGGCAATGGTGAAGCAGTCGTGGACTTCGGCAAGTTGAATATCTTCAGGAGTGACTCCGGCCATCTCGTAAGCCTGTTCGGCCGCAAATTTGGAGGCCTTCAGGGAGGTGATGTCCTTTCTCCCGTGGAGGGCTTGGGCGTCACTTGCTTGGCCCGTGCCGATGATGTGGATGGGAGTGTCAGTGAAATTGTGGGCGATCTCCTCGGCAACCAATATGGCACAGGCCGCCCCATCGGTGATGGGGGAGCAGTCGAAGAGTCGCATGGGCCAGGCCACAATGGGGTTTGCTGAAGGATCCTTGAGGAATTCCATTTCATCTGTCCAGGAAGGTATGGGTTGTCCCCTCTCCTTTGCCCGGGCAAGGCGGGAGTTCATGATATCCCGGATGGAGGAGTTGAAATGGGCCTTTGGATTGAGGACGCCGTTATTGTGATTCTTAATGGCAACTTTCATGAACTGTTCCTCTGTGGTTCCGTACTTGGCCATATGGGCAGTGGCGATCTGGGCGTAGAGGCTTGGGAAGGTAGCACCAACGGAGACCTCATAGATGGCGTCTGCCGCCGCTGCCAGGGTGTCGGTGACCCGGGCTGTTGTCAGCTTATTCATCGATTCCACTCCGCTGACCAGCACGACGTCGTAAAGCCCGGACGCTACGGCGATGATTCCCTCTCTCAGAGCGACCCCGCTACTGGCACAGGCATCCTCAGTTCGCGTGGCGGGTTTGGGGTTCAATCCTACCCATTCCGCCATGAGAGGGGCTATATGAGCCTGTCCCTCAAAGCAATCACTGGAGAGATTTCCCACATAGATCGCCTCGATCTCCCTCGGATCAATTCCCTTTTGCACCGTTTCTAGAGTCGACTGAAAGGCTTCGACAAACAAATCCCGGGAGTCCTTTTCCTTAAAGGCCCCGAAGTGGGATATCCCAGCCCCGATCACAGCCACCCCTCTGGCCAACCTCTTTCGCCTTTGAACCATGGTGGATCTCCTTTCTCACTTTGTCCCGATGTAAGGATCAGAATTTTTCCTTATGGATTCAACGACTTCGACCAATTTCTGGACTGCCTCATGCTCCCCGGACGAATGGCCGTCTATCCATCCCCCCTTGATCAGGATGATTTCCTTTCCCATCGCCCGAATCTCCGATCGATCGACACAAGCCTTCCTGCACCCACATATGATAACGAGGAGATCGGCTGGCTTCTTCGCTTCCGGTTGAAACGTGATCTCATCATCCCCCAGGACCTCCATCCATTGACCGATGATTCGAGGGGCATCGATTTCGGGATTACAGTTGCCGCAGTACTTAACGGCTATACGCATGGAATTATTTTCTTCCCGGGACCTCAATCTTGGCCTTCGTTTTCTTCTTACCCTTAACCCTAACCTTATCGCTTTTACCCCCGGTGATGTCATGGAAATAGGGGTCCTCCGCGATGCCAGCGATGACCTTGGCCAACTCCTTTTTTCGATCGATGTTGGCCTGCCTCCCGATCATAATTTTCATGGCCGTCGGAGAGCCCGCTCCCTGCATGGCCTCGGGAAGGCCTGCGCCCACCGCCATATTCTCTATGAGGCGGTACATCCTGATCCTGTCCTTGGTGAAAAATCCCTTCTTCCCCTTGACGTACTTTTCGATGTATTTGCCGATCTCGGGATGCTCATAATCTCTCTCCGAGGGAAGGGTTATGATGATTCCCCCCGCAATATCCTGGGCCAACCTCATCCATTCATAGGTGAATCGGGTGATGTTGAGCTTCTCCACATTGGCCAAAAGGGGATTGATCACATAGGCACCCGAGGAGGTTTGATACCCCTCGTAGGAGCAGGCCAGGGCACAAGACCAACAGGTCTCGGCCATATTGACCATCTCCGTCAGCGTGTTTCGGATATTGGATGCCCTTTCGATCCCATTGGACTCGGCGATCCAGGCGGAAGCCCCGATGACCACGTCGGCCAGACCGACCTTGCATCCCCCGTAATTCGATCGATGATACCCAGCGAAGGTTTCCACCAACTCCAGGGCGAAATTATATTCCCCACACATGAATACACGCTCCCAAGGGACCAAGACATCGTCGAAGACGATCAGGGCCTCTCCTCCCACGATACCGTATTTGGGATTTCCCGCATCGAGATCACTCTCCAGTCTCCTGGTGTCGTTGGTCTGTCTGCCGAAGATGAGGGTGATCCCTTCGGTATCCACGGGAACGGAGAAGGAGAGGGCATAATCCCTGTCCTCGGGACCCATCGCCCGTGTGGGCATGGTGATGATCTCATGGGAGTTGATGGCCCCAGTAATATGAGCCTTTGCCCCCCTTACGACGATTCCGTCGGATTGCCTCTCAACAACTCGCAGGTAGACATCCGGATCATCTTGCTCATGGGGGCGAAGGCTGCGGTCCCCTTTCGGATCGGACATCGCCCCGGCACTCATGAGGTCGTTGTGCTGCACATACTGGAGAAAGGACCTGAAATGTTCGTGATACTCAGAACCGTATTTCTGGTCGATGTCAAAGGAGGTCACGTAGATACCGTTAAGGGCGTCCAGCCCCACACATCTCTGGAAACAGGTTCCCGTCCTCTGGCCCAATAGCCTCATCATTCTCACCTTTTTA
>CAYFXL010000036.1:0-21680 GCA_964346945.1 uncultured Syntrophobacterales bacterium | reverse complement strand
AATACCACCATGTCCGTGTCCACCGCCGTGAAGGATGCCTATGCCTTGGGCCTCGGTGCCGATCACATCGTCAATAACTGGGGCTTTGACCAGAACCTGGTGAGGCTGACCCGGGAGGCGGGCGAGAGGGTCATCGGGGCTGCCGCCAACGCCTTCTATGGAATGGACGTCCCCTACATGGATAAGGTGATCGAATATACCAAAAAGATCAACCCCGGCGTCCCCCAGGAGGTAAGGGATATCCGCACCGTCCAGGCGTGGGTCAAGATGCAGATCGCGGCCGACGCCATGAAGATCGCGGACAAGAAGGGGCAACTCAACGGCCCTGGTATTAAAGCAGCCCTCGAGACATTCAGAAACTGGAGCCCTTTCAATACCCCCAACGCCCTTGGCCGTCCCCCAGTAACCTATACCGATACTGACCACCGTCCCAGTTCCGTCTCGATGATTTACTGGATCAAGGGTGGAAAGATAACACTGCTGAAGAAGATCGACATGAAGGAGAAGTTCTCCGATAAGTGGATGTCGTGGTTGGGCTGGTGAGGAGATTGCAATTTAGGGTGATTGATTCCACGGAGGGGAGGCAGTGGAGGCGAAAGAGAGCATCCTGAAGATCAACAACATCGAGGTAAAGTACCACGAGGTGATCCTCGTGCTGAAGGGTGTCTCCATCGAGGTGCCCGAGGGGGGAATCGTCGCCCTCCTGGGTGCCAACGGGGCGGGGAAAAGCACCACCCTCAAGGCCATCTCCGGCTTGCTAAAACACGAGGATGGCAGGGTTACCGATGGGAGCATCGAGTTCATGGGAGACCGGATCGACAGGCTGGAGGCCGAGGAGATCGCCAAGAGGGGCATCTTCCAAATTATCGAGGGGAGAAGGGTGTTCGAGCATCTCACCGTGGAGGAGAATCTCAGGGTTGGTGCCCACCTGCGGGGAAATGGTCGGGCCATCAAGGACAGGCTTGAAATGGTCTACCACTACTTTCCCCGTCTGAAAGAACGGCGCAACGTTACCGCTGGCTTCGTCAGCGGTGGGGAGCAACAGATGACTGTTATCGGTCGGGCCCTCATGGCCCAGCCCAAGCTCATGCTCTTGGATGAGCCTTCCATGGGCCTCGCTCCAATGTTGATCAAGGAGATCTTCGACATCATCATCATGCTCAATCAGAAGGAGAATATTCCCATCCTGTTGGTCGAACAGAACGTGAAGCTGGCCCTCACCGTCGCACCATACGCCTATGTAATGGAGAACGGTCGGATCGTCATGGACGACACCTCGGAGAAGCTCACGGAGAATCCGGATATTCGGGACTTCTATTTGGGCCTCACCGATGTGGGGGGGCGCAAGAGCTTCCGTGATGTGAAGCACTACAAGCGGAGGAAGCGGTGGCTCACATAGGGCCTCTCACCGTTTAAGGAAAGGAGGATACTATGGTCAAGAGAACCTTAATCATCACGATGTCATTTCTGCTGCTGGTTAGCCTGATGTCCTCTCCAGCAGTCGCGAAAATGAAGGCCCCGGTGATCAAATTGGAGCGGGTGGAGGTTGCAACCATGACACCCTTTTTCGTGAAACCGCAGATTGGCTACAAGAGCGAGAAGGAACCGGGGAAGCCAGGAGGATACGGAACCAGCAGTATCATAGGGCTGGCCTACATCTTGGCCATTGAGAACCCCAATAGAAAAGATATCATGCTGGATGAAATGACCTTTACCGTGGCCTTTGAGGGGTTCGATGTGCACATGGCGCAGATCTATGAGGATATGTGGGTTCCGGGAAAAAAGACCAACTACCTGAGGGTCCATTTGAATCACGAGGCGTTTACAACGATAGTCAACTTGATGGTGGGGTCTGTCGCGGCTACCAAGATACAGGAGATGGGGACGACCCAGGGTGCCTTGGTCAAGAAGTGGTGGACTGAAATAGGAGACTTTACGTTTCCCGTAGAGGTAAAATACGGGTCGGCCACCTTCCAGGACGAGAAGGGGGAGGAGATCCGCGTCCAGTTCTCCGGCAAGTTTCCCAAGTGAAGATAGATATTATTGGGTGAGCGATCATCCATGGGGAATTGGGGGAGGGGAACGATTCCCCTTCCTCCATTTTTCTCATGGTGCTTTGCGCACTTTGACAGGGTTTTATGAAGTTCTCCGAAAAAGTCGATCTTTGCTGCTCAAAAGATGTTTTCGATCATTCTGTAGTCTTTTTCACTCCACATCTGAAACTTGCCCTCCGGGTTCAAACATTGAGTTTGCGACGGGTTTCGCTTAACAGAGAATGGTTTGGGAAAACATTTTAATTCGCACTCAGAGCTTTCTTTTCCAGTTTTTTAACGATCTATTATCTTACTCTTAAGGAGAGCTACATGTCCCAATTGGATAGAGCCTCAGGATATTTCCGTGAGGATCTGGAGACCATGCCGTGGTGCGAGAAAAAGCCCTACCTCGATGAAAAACTGCGGGAAATAGTCCAATACGCCTATAAGCACACAAGGGCATTCAAGGAGAAAATGGATTCCGTGAACCTGAAGCCCGATGACATCGAGACCATTGAGGACCTGGAGAAGATCCCCATTACGAAAAAGGCCGATCTGGTTGAATTCCAGAAGAGGGATTTTCCCTTTGGTGGCTTCGTGGGGGTCACCGTGGAGGAGCTGAGGCGGATCTATGTCTCCCCGGGACCTATCTATGAGCCCGGTGAAAGGGAGTACGATGAGATAGCCTGGGCACAGGGTTTGTTCGCGGGGGGGTTCAGGCCGGGGGACATCGTCATTAATACCTTCAACTACCACATGATGCCCTTTGCCATGAATATGGTGGATAATTCGCTCAACATGCTGGGGTGCATTACCGTTCCCACAGGGGTGGGAAACACCGAACTGCAGGTCAACATCCTGAAAGACCTAAGAGCGACTGGATTTTGCGGTACACCCAGTTTCCTCCTCACCGTCGCCGAAAAAGCCGAGGAAATGGGCCTCGACCTGAGAAGGGATTTTAACCTCAAAGTTGCCTTCGCGGCAGCGGAGATGCTTCCCGAGTCCCTCCGAAAAACCCTTGAGGATAAGTTGGGGATAATCCTTCGCCAGAGCTACGGGACAGCGGATATCGGCTCTCTGGGTTACGAGTGTATGGAAAAGAACGGGATGCATCTGCCCGATGATAAGATCGTCGAAATCGCGGACCATCAATCGGGCAGGCAGCTCCCACTGGGGGAGACGGGGGAGATCGTGGCCACTACCTTCAATAAGACGTACCCCTTGATTCGCTTTGGAACGGGGGACCTCTCCTACCTCGTTGATGAACCCTGTCCATGTGGACGGACCTCTCCTCGTTTGGTGAGGATCCTGGGGCGTACCGACCAGCTCACCAAGGTCCGAGCGGTATTCGTCCATCCTGGCCAGGCTGACGAAGTCGCACGGCGATACCCCAATATCGCCGCCTATCGGGTTTTGGTCACTCGCGAGAGGGATCAGGATGTAATGACCTTTCAAGTGGAACTCAAGGATGAAAAAGTCGATAAGGAGAAATTGAAAGAGGACCTTCAAAGCACCATAAGGGATGTCATGAAAGTCAGGGGGGATGTGGAATTCATCCCGCAAGGAACTATCCCGGAGGGGGGCAAGACGATAGAGGACAAAAGGTCCTGGGATTAATCGGTACAATTTGGGCTACCCTCCCCGTTCTATGGGGCTTGATATCGATACGAGATTTCTCGGAAACTGGGGAAAGGACTCTGAACGCGAATCAAGATTTTTTCGGAAACCATTCATAGTGAAGCGAAACGCGTGCAAGCCCAATGTCTGACCCGAAGGGCGAGTTTTGGGTTTGCAGTGCAGCGAACTTCAGAGTGGTCGAAAGGATATTTTGAGCAGCGAAGCGCTCCTTTTCCAGAGTTCTCCATACGGGAGGGGGCAGGGAGATGCGCAAAAGACCGAATAGGTTCTCGGGGTATCTTAACCAATCCATGGAGACGATGTCTCCCGGAGAGAGGGAGGAGTATCACAATCATCTCCTCCGGGAAATCACCACATATGCCTACCGACACTCTCCAAGGGTAAGGGAAACATTTCGGGCGACAGCGATTACCCCCGAGGACATTCAGAGTGTAAGGCATTTGGAAAAAGTCCCCATTACTGAAAAGGCGAACCTCATCTCCCTTCAAAAAAAAGACCCACCCTTTGGCGGACTCCTCACCATCCCCCATAATCGATTGAAGAAGATCTACCTGACGCCAGGGCCAATCTTCGTTCCCGAGGGGAAGCAATCCCGCTACTGGAGGTGGGAAACGGCCTTCTATGCTGCGGGATTCAGAAAGGGCGATATCGTCCAAGTGACCCTCTCGTATCACCTCAGCCCAGGCGGATGGATGCTGGAGGAACCCCTCCATTCCCTCGGCTGCACCGTGATTGCCGCGGGAGTGGGAAACCTCGACGCTCAGGTCAAGATCATGCAACAGTTGAAGGTCACTGGTTTTGTCGGAATGCCGAGTTTCCTCCGAAGCTTAGGTGACCATGCCGAAAAGTTGGGCCTCGATGTAAAGCAGGATCTCTTCCTGGAGGTGTCCTTTTTGACCATCGAGCTTCTGACGGAAACTACCCGAAACGCTATAGAAAAACGATTCGGCATGGTGGCCCGACAGGGTTATGGAACCGCCGAAGTAGGCGCGATTGCCTACGAGTGCATGGAGAACCGCGGCATGCATATAGCGGACGATCTCATTCTCGAGATCGTAGACCCCGAAACGGGAAAACAGTGTGGGCCGGGTGAAGTTGGAGAGGTTGTCGTAACCCTCTTCAACAAGGCATACAGCCTTATTCGGTTCGGAACCGGCGATCTCTCGTACTACGATGACGATCCCTGTCCATGTGGACGGACATCTGCCCGGCTTCCCAGGCTCGTCGGACGGGTCGACCAGGTGACCAAAGTGAGGGGAGTCTTCATCCATCCTTCCCAAACCGACCAGCTCATGAGTCGATATCCGGAGGTAGGAAATTATCAGGTTGTGATTACCAGGGGGGAAGGGGGCGACGAAATGACCTTTCATATCGAATTGGAGACCGAACATATCGACAGGGAAGAACTGAAAGGACATCTTCAGGATGCCATAAGAGAGGCCTTGAAACTCCGGGGCAAGGTCGAATTTATCCCCAAGGGCTCGATCCGAGAGGGTGCCAAGACCATCGAGGACAGAAGGGATTGGGGGTAAATTCGCAAGGATATAGGCAAATTCTCAATCCTCATTTCTGAACTCTAAACAATTTCAAATGACCAAAATCCCAGAGGGAAATACTAAACACGAAGTACTAAACCCCAAACAAATACAAAGCACTCATGATCAACTGACCAAAACGTTTAGGAATTTAGATAATTGCATTCAGGATTTGGAGCGAAGCGACTTTAGGATTTAGTGCCTCGGATTGAGAATTTGATTGTTTGCACTATGCGCAACTATTTAGGATGCCCCATGTAATAGGGAGGACATTGAGATGTTTGTCAAATCGAAAATGCAGAGAAGCCCCATAACCATTAGTCCGGAAGCCTCATTCTACGAAGCCCGAAAACTCATCCGTGAGGAAGGTATCCGTCACCTTCCTGTGGTGGACAAGAAGGAGAAATTGGTCGGGCTTGTTACGGACGGGGATATCCGGGAGGCTGGGCCATCGGACGCTACCCTGCTGAGTGCTCAGGAGATCAATTACCTCCTGGGCAAGTTGAAAGTGGGAGGATTCATGACCCCCGCGGAAAAACTCATCACCGTCACACCAGACACTATCATAGAAAAGGCGGTCCAACTCCTTCACGACAACAAAATCGGTTCGCTTCCCGTGGTGGATGGAAACAAATTGGTGGGAATTATCACTGAAACGGACATTCTGGAGCTTTTTGTTGATGTGGTAGGACTCAACGTGAAGGGGACGCGAATTACCTTGCTCTTGGAAGACGAGCCCGGAAAACTATTCGGCGTGCTCAGGATCTTCAAGGACCACAACCTCAACGTCATCAGTATTATCTCCCCTACGCTGACCTTCGAGGGAAAAAGAATGGTAGTCATACGGATCAAAACCCATGAGTACGAGAATATTGTAAAAGAGCTCGAAAAGGCCGGCTATGAGATCATGAACGTAACCAAATGGCCTTCCCTGTAGTAGCCCTTCATGCCGCGCTCAACGATTGCATAGCAAGGACAGCGTGTGGCCGATCACAGCCCTTCCCTGTGTGGGGTTTCCGGCCCTTCTCAAGGAGTGTTTTGCAACTATTGGTTCTATGGTAAATTATATGTCTAATAACGTCACGGTGTTTACATATCTCTTTTTTTGGGGAAAGTTTCCAGTTTACGTTAAGTGATTACCTCCATGGGAACAACGGTATGCGCTACTACAAGATTGGACGGTTAGCAAACCTGATTGGGGTCAGCCCCCGAACCATTCGATACTATGAGGAGATAGGCCTTCTCAATTCCATTAGACGGATGGAGGGGGGGAAAAGGGTTTACACGGATCAGGATTATCAAAGGCTCAAGTTCATCAAAAGGCTCAAGCATCTGGGGTTGACCTTGGCCGAGATGCATGAGTTGGAGGACATTTACCAGATTCATCGGACCAATAAGAAGGTATTGCCGAGGCTATTGGAACTGTTGGATGGTCACGTGGAGAAGATCGAGGAAAGGCTCCGAAATCTGGAGAAATTGAGATCGGAAATCTTGACCTATCACGAGAGGATTAGGACAAAATTGGACGATGAGACTTGATGAATATTTCCTTTGACTGGGAGGAGGCGAAGCGGTCTCGCTGATCCTTGAACGTATCGACTAATCCCTTTGACCACCGGAGAGCAGGTGAAAAGGAGAAGATTACGATGGCGATCAAAACAATCGGAATCGTTGGCGCGGGACAGATGGGAAGCGGCATCGCCCAAGTTGCCGCCACTTCCCACTTCCATGTGATCATGACCGATATCAGTGAGGCATTGGTGGAAGGGGGAAAATCCAACATCTCCACATCCCTTGAACGAATGGTTCAAAAGGAGAAGATTCTTCCTTCTCAAAAAAAGAAGGTCATGGACAGCATTGAGGGTACCACGGACATGGGAAAAATGAGAGGAGCTGATTTCATCATCGAGGCCGCCACGGAAAATGAAGGATTGAAATTGAGCATATTCGGGGAATTGGATGGCATATGTCGCAAGGACATCATTCTATCCAGCAACACCTCCTCCATCTCCATCACCAAAATCGCCTCGGCCACAACACGTCCGGAAAAGGTCGTTGGAATGCACTTCATGAACCCAGTCCCGGCCATGGAACTGGTTGAGATCATCAGAGGTCTTGGCACATCAGAGGAAACCTTTCGGACGACGAGAGACCTTGCAGAAAAGCTCGGGAAAACCCCCGTTGAGGCCAATGATTCCCCCGGCTTCATATCAAACCGAATCCTCATCCCCATGATTAACGAGGCCATCTATGCCCTGTATGAAGGGGTGGGAGATGCCGATGCCATCGATACCGTGATGAAATTAGGGATGAACCACCCCATGGGTCCTTTGGCTTTGGCAGACCTTATTGGCCTGGATACGGTCTTGGCCATATTAAGGGTCCTCCAGGAAGGCCTAGGAGACCCCAAGTATCGCCCCTGTCCCCTTCTGAAAAAATACGTCGATGCGGGATATCTCGGCAGGAAGGTGGGAAGAGGCTTCTATGCTTATGAATGAATATAGAAATTCTAAATTAAAAGCCCGAAATCCTCAACAAGCAGAAATGTCAAAAACGAAAACATGACAAATAGAGAGGTTTAGAATCTTGATATTCGAATCTTGGATTTGTTTAAGATTTTAATATTCAGGATCTCGGATTTTTGAATGACGGTGATTTACAAATTATACATTTCGAAGCGAGAGAGACTAACCAACCATGAAAGAAGGTCCCTATGGATTTCAATCTGACCACTGAACAGGAAATGATTCGGGACATGGTCAGGGATTTTGCCGAGAAAAATATCAAACCCGTCGCCGCCCACTACGATGAGGAGAAACAGTTTCCCTCCGAAAACCTGAAGAAGATGGCCCAACTGGGTCTGATGGGGATGAATATCCCCGTCGAATATGGTGGCTCGGAAGTCGGAGTTGTTGCCTATAGCCTTGCGATGACCGAAATAGGCAAGGCCTGTGCCTCTCATGCCGTGACGACTTCCGTTACCAATATGGTGGCCGAGGTGATCTATGAATTTGGCACGGAACAAGTGAAGAGCAAACATATTCCCAAGCTCTGCAACGGGGAATATCCCGCCGGTTCCTTTGCCATTACCGAACCCCATGCGGGATCCGATGCTGCAAACATAAGAACTTCAGCCGTTTTTGATGGAACGGACTACGTTCTTAATGGAACCAAGAGCATGATTACCAGCGGGGAATATGCCGGCGTTACCGTGGCATGGGCTGTTACGGACAAAAGCGCGAAAAAGGGAAAGGGGATCAGTGCCTTCGTCATTGAAAGGGGAACCCCTGGGTTTCTCATCGGAAAGGCCGAAGACAAGATGGGACATAGAGCCTCTTCCCTGAATGAACTCATCTTCGAAAATTGCCGAATACCCAGGGAGTGCCTCCTCGGCGAGGAGGGAGAGGGATTTAAGATTGCTATGATGGAGCTCGACGGCGGACGCATCGGCATCGGTTCCCTCGCGGTGGGAATTGGCTTCGGCGCTATGGATTTTGCGACACAATACGTGAGAGAGCGGGAGGCTTTCGGCCAGTCCCTTTCCAAATTCGAGGCCATTCAGTGGATGATAGCGGATAGCTACACGGAATTGGAAGCGGCTCAGCTTCTCGTTCTGAGGGCTGCCTTTTTAAAGGAAAATCGGTTACAATTTACCAAAGAAGCATCGATGGCCAAGTTATTTGCCACGGAGACGGCCAGACGAGTCGCCATTCGGGCAGTTCAGATGCTTGGAGGATACGGTTATACGAGGGATTATCCGGTGGAGAGATACCTTCGCGATGTCATCGGTACGACCTTATACGAGGGCACCTCAGAGGTCCAACGAATTGTGGTCGCACGGGAAATCCTTAAAAGGTGACCCAGAAGGAGGGGAACCTGAAAAAGGAAGGCCTATGAACGTTGAGAAGGACGAGTTTCTCCAAAAACATGACCTTTACGGGTGTTTTCAATGTGGAAAGTGCACAGGGGGCTGCCCCGTATCCCTCAAGTCCAATTTGAATATCAGGAGACTCATGATCGAGGTCCTCCTCAGGGACAACCTGGGCCCTATCCTCCGAGGAGAGGAAATCTGGGATTGCACCACCTGCAAGACATGTACCCTCCGTTGCCCGAGGGGACTGGAACCCATGGATTTACTCATCGGTCTTCGAACCCTGTTGGTCGAGGAGGGCCATATTCCCAAGACTGCAATAGACGCCCTTGAAAGCGCTTACAAATACGGAAATCCATGGAACGCCACGAAAAACAAGAGGAGCAGTTGGGCGAACGAATTAGCCCTCAAGGTCCTCCCCCAGGGGGATCAAGCGGCGAACCTCTATTTCGTTTGCTGTACGGCAGCCTACGATACCCGGCTTCAGAATGTTGCCCGATCCTTAGTTCATTGCCTTCGCCAGACCGGATATGACTTCGCCACGCTCGGAGACGAGGAGATCTGTTGTGGAAGCGAGATTCGCAGAATGGGAGAAGAGGGCCTCTTTGAAATGCTGAGGGACGGGAATATTGAAAACCTCAAGAAGTACGATATCCGGTCAATCGTCACCACTTCCCCCCACTGTTACAACACCATAAAAAACGATTATGGTATAGATGGTCTTGAGGTACGTCACTATACCCAGGTCTTAGCCGAGGCCATCGGGGGAAAAAAACCCTTCCCCGGGCAGATGAAAAAGGTCATTACCTATCACGACCCCTGCTTCCTGGGAAAGCAGAATCGAATCTTTGATGAGCCCAGACACATTTTGAAAAGCATTCCCGGGGTTACATTCGTCGATTTCGACCGATCCGGGGAGAATAGCCTGTGCTGTGAAGGCGGCGGGGGACGAATGTGGGTGGAGGCCTCCGATCAGGGGCCCCGATTGTCGGAAACCCGGATTCGGGATGCGGTGGAGATGGGAGCTGAGATTCTCGCCACGGCCTGTCCTTTCTGCCTGCTCACCTTTGAGGATGCCGTAAAGACCACCGGGAATGAGGAGAGACTCCGGGTTATGGACATCACCGAGATTCTCGTTGAAGCCCTCTCCGAATGAGGATCCGTCCGGCGGTTTCACGGTATGAAAGAAAGGAGGGAACATGGAAATCATTGTCTGTATCAAGCGGATTCCCGAGACTGCCGATGCAGACATTGTCGTTGACAAGACGGGAAGGGATATCGATAGGAAAGGCCTCGTTTTCGATATCAACGAATGGGACAACTACGCAGTGGAGGAGGCTATCCTCCTGAAGGAAAAGTATGGAGGCTCCGTAACCGTCATTTCCCTGGGCCCAGAGGAAGCCAATGAAACCCTCAGGAAGGCGCTGGCCATGGGGGCAGATCACGCAATACGCCTTACAGACCCGGCCTTCGAGGGTTCCGACGGATATGCAATTGCTCGGATCCTGAGCCGGGCCATCGGCCCCTTGCCATATGATCTGATTCTCACGGGCGTTCAGACCGAGGATGATGGCTATGGTCAGGTAGGGCCGACCTTGGCGGAAATCCTTCGAATTCCCCACGCCGCAATCGTCAACAATATCGAGGAAATTGAGAACGGCAGAACAAGGGTACATAGGGAATTGGAAGGAGGACTTGACGAGGTTGTTGACCTGGAACTGCCCGCGGTTCTCACCATTCAGTCCGGTATTAACGAGCCGAGATATGTCTCTATCATGGGAATCCGGAGGGTAGCCAAGATGGAGATAAAAGTCCTCGATCTCCACGAGCTTTCCATGAAACCGGATGAGGTTGGAGAGCCTGGATCCATGACCGTTGTGGAAAGGATATTCTTCCCTACCATTGGAGAGGGGGCTCAAATCCTCGAGGGAACCGTGGACGAAATTGCCGATAAGGTCGTTTCCATACTCAAGGAGAAGGGAGGGGTGGGCTAGGTGGGAGATATCGTAGTCCTCGTTGAACATCGACGGGGGGAAATTCGAGATATCACCTTCGAGATGCTCATGAAGGGGAAAAGCCTGTCCGAAAAGACAGGGAGGCCCCTCGAGGCCATTCTCCTTGGCAACAATGTGGGGGGAATGGCAGAACAGCTGAGAAATTGGGCCAACCGGGTCGTCTTCATTGAAGACCAGAAACTAGAAAACTTCAATTCCGAAACCTATCAGCAGGCTCTGACAAATGTGATCGAAGAGGAGAAGCCCTTTCTCCTCCTCATAGGCCATACGGCGTCTGGCATGGATCTGGCTCCCAGCCTCGCAGCACGGATGAACGCTCCGTTGGCGACAGACTGCATCGACGTCATGGTGGAAGATAATCGGATTAAAGCAATACGCCAGCCATATGGGGGCAAAGTGAATGTCGAGGTCTCCCTCAAGGCGGCCGAACGCTCTATGGTTACCTTCCGGCCCGCCTCGTTTTCCGTGGAGGAATACTCCTTGGACGGAGAAATCGTCAGCGTCTCCTCGCCCATCACGGAGGAAAGTGCCTCCAAGAGATTTTTGGAATATGTGGAGGCGGCCGCCGGAGAGGTTGACATCACTCAGGCCCCTATTCTGGTTTCCGTCGGCCGGGGCATAAAAGGCCCTGAGAATATTCCCATGGTGCAGGAACTTGCTGATTCCCTCGGGGCCGTCCTCTCTTGTAGTCGTCCCGTGGTCGACAAGAAGTGGCTTCCCAAGGACCGACAGGTCGGAACTTCCGGCAAAACGGTAAAACCCAAGGTCTACATTGCCATTGGCATCAGCGGTGCGTTTCAACACGCTGCTGGCATGAAAGGATCCGGGACTATCATAGCCATCAACAAGGACCCCAAGGCGCCAATCTTCAATGTCGCCCAGTACGGAATCGTGGGGGACCTTTTCAAGGTTGTTCCGGCTCTCAAAGGGAAAATCAAGGACGCGTTGGCATAACCTAATACATGTCAACGGAAATATAAACAAGTTCCAAATATTCATTTCTAAACTCTAAAAAAATTAAAATGATCGAAGGTCCAAAGGGGAATACTGAACGCAAAGTGCTAAACCCTGAACAAATACAAAGCACTCGTGATCAACTGACCAAAACGTTTAGGAATTTAGATAGTTGCATTCAGGATTTGGAGCGAAGTGACTTTAGGATTTAGTGCTTCGGTCCGCGACGAGGAGTTCGGCTGAGGCTCCCTTCGGGGCTGAGCGTTCCACTGAGCTCACGCTGAAGTCCTCAGAGGCGCAGACGGCCGAGTCGATTTAGGATTTATTCCTGGTTTGAGCCATCCGGGACTATTTAAGGCACTCTATAGCAAGGGGCGCTTAGCGCTCTGACCGCATGGAGCAAATATGGATTTCGAACTCAGCGATGAACAGAGGGATATCCAGCGGGCAGCCAGGGAGTTTGCCCAAGGGGAATTTGACAGAGATTTGGCCATAGAATTGGAGACGAAGCATGAATTCCCCTGGGCCATCTTCAAAAAGGCGGCCCAGCTCGGATTCATGGGTATCCATTACCCTGAGGAGTATGGAGGACAAGGCTTGGGAATCTTCGAAAACGGGCTGATCGTTGAGGAATTTTGCCGAAGAGATTCTGGTATTGGCGCAGCCCTCAGCCTTGCGGACTTTGGATCCGAACTTATCCTGAGATTCGGCACCCATGAACAGAAGAAAAAATATCTCGCGCCCATTACCAAGGGGGAAATCCTTTCATCCGGGGCCATCACCGAACCCGACCACGGAAGCGACATCACGAGGATGTCCACCACTGCCATTAAAGAGGCAAAATACTATATCATTAACGGAACGAAGAACTTTATCTCCAATGGACACGTTGCCGGCTTTACCACCGTCCTCTGTCAGATCGATCCCAATATCACCCCTCCTCATCGGGGGCAGTGCATGATCGTCGTTGAAAAGGGGATCCCCGGATTCGAGGCAACGCCCATTCAAGACAAGATGGGGATCAAGATGTCTCCAACGAGTGAGCTCTCCTTCAGCGATGTCAGGGTTCCGGTGGAGAACCTGGTGGGAGAGGAAAAACGAGGGTTTTACCACGTTATGGAATTCTTCGATGAGAGCCGCATCGAAATCGCTGCCCAGGCCTTGGGGATTGCTCAAGGCTCTTTCGACCGTTCCTTTGACTATGCCAAGCAGAGGGAACAGTTCGGCCGCAAACTGGTGGATTTCCAAGTAACCCAACACAAGCTTGCGGATATGGCTACGAAGATCGAAACGGCCAGGTTGCTCACCTATAAGGCGGCCACGAACTACGATCGGGGAAAGGTCGATCCCATGCTGGCCTCCATGGCCAAGATGTATGCCGGGAGGATCGCCGTGGAAGTGGCCGATGAGGCCATCCAGATCCTGGGCGGATATGGGTATATCCTGGAGTACGAGGTGGAGCGATTTTACCGGGATGCCAAGATAACGGAAATCTATGAGGGCACGAGGGAGATTCAGAAGAACACCATCGCCAGAGCCCTCTTGGGGAAACTGAAATAGCGGACACTGATGCAAAAATGATATGGTAAAAATGGCAGAGAATACGAAAAACGCGTGGCAAGAAAGACGTATTTCCCAGGCCGTTGTTATCGGGGGCGGCATCGCGGGGATGCAGGCCTCCCTGGATATCGCGGATAAGGGGTTTAGGGTCATCTTGGTGGAGAGGGAACCCACCATCGGCGGTCACATGGCTCAGCTCGATAAGACTTTCCCAACTCTTGACTGTTCTTCCTGTATCCTGACACCGAAGATGGTCGATGTGGCCAATCACCCTTCTATAGAACTGATGACGTACTCCGAGGTTATCGATATCAAGGGGGAGGTCGGCGACTTCTCCATAACCATCAGGAAGAAGCCTCGGTATGTGGATGAAGAAAGATGCACCGCTTGCAGTCTCTGTGCTGAAGCTTGTGTCCAATGGGGGCGGATTCCCAATGAGTTCGATATGGGTATCGGCAAACGGTCCGCCGCATTCATACCCTTCCCCCAGGCAGTACCGCAAACGTACGTCATTGACCCAAACCATTGTCTCATGCTGACCAGGGGAAAATGCGGAAAAGAACCCAAATGTCAGAAGGCGTGCAGTATCAACGCCATCGATTTCACGCAGCAAGAGGAAACCATCACCGTCGGTACTGGCGTCATTGTCGTGGCCACGGGTTATGATCAATTTGACCCAACGTTGAAACCAGAATACGGGTACGGCCGGTATGAGAACGTCCTATCCGGAATCGAATTTGAGAGACTCTGTTCCGCATCAGGACCTACAAAAGGAAAAATCATGGTCAATGGAAAGGAACCCAAACGGGTTGCCTTTATCCAGTGCGTTGGATCGAGGGATAAGACCGTCGGAAACGAATACTGTTCTCAGGTGTGCTGCATGTACACGGTTAAACACGCCCATTTGGTACGAGAGCATATTCCCGATGCCAAGATTACGATCTGGTATATGGACATCAGGGCCTTCGGAAAGGGATACGAGGAATTCTACGATAGAGTCCAGAGGGAGAATATCCATTTTAGACGGGGAAACCCCTCTGAAGTTTACCAACGGGGAGGGTCGCTGGTCGTTCGTGGAGAAGATACTATTCTCGGAGAACCCTGCGAGGAGGAGGTTGATCTTGTGGTGCTGGCGACCGGTCTCTCGGCAAGAAAGGACACAGGAGAGATCGCGAAAATGTTGGGACTCTCCCGAACCCCTGATGGGTTCTTTGAAGAAGCTCAAACGGAAGAGACTATCTCCACCCCGAGAGCAGGCGTGTTCCTTGCCGGTTGTTGCCAGGGTCCCAAAGACATCCCCGACACGGTGGCCCAGTCGAGTGCTGCCGCTGCCCTGTCCTGCATATGCCTGGCCAAACGAGGAGGCTGAAGGTTAGGATGAAGGTCGGTGTTTACGTCTGCCATTGCGGGATCAATATTGCGGACCATGTGGATGTAGAGGCAGTCAAGAACTTTGCCGAGAACCATCCTCAGGTTGCCGTCGCCAGAGACTACACCTATATGTGT
Source organism: uncultured Syntrophobacterales bacterium (assembly GCA_964346945.1). Classification (GTDB taxonomy): domain Bacteria; phylum Desulfobacterota; class BSN033; order WVXP01. The sequence continues at coordinate 6,568 of CAYFXL010000036.1, read as the reverse complement.
TCGGATCCAGGCCAAGATCTCATCGCCCACGATATTGAGGAGTATCAGCTCGACCGTATCGTGGTAGCAGCTTGCACACCCACGATGCACGAGGCCACCTTTCGGAACACCCTTTCAAAATCGGGGCTCAACCCTTATTGCCTTGAAATCGCGAATATTCGGGAACAGTGCTCGTGGGTTCACAGCGATCAAACCAAGGCCTCAGAAAAAGCCAAAGAACTGGTCTCTGCGGCCATCGCCAAGGCATTGCTCCTAGAACCTCTGGAAGAAAGAGAGATCCAGGTGAGGCAATCCGCCCTGGTGATCGGAGCAGGGATTGCGGGCCTTCAATCAGCGCTAGACATTGCCGATTCGGGGTTTCGGGTATTCCTCGTCGAGAAGGATCCTAGCCTCGGAGGCCGTATGGCCCAATTGAATAAAACCTATCCCACCATGACAACAGCGGAAGATTTCATCTCGTTGAAAATGAAAGGTGCGGAGAAACATCCCAACATCGAACTCTTAACCTACAGCGAGATCGTGGCCGTAGAAGGGTATGTGGGAAACTTCACCGTCGCGGTGAGAAAGAAGCCGAGGTACATCAACCCCTTTAAGTGCTCCAGTTGTGGTCAATGTGAGGAGATATGCCCTGTAAGGGTCCCCAACGAATTCAACCTCGGGTTGGACCGCAGGCCGGCAATCTACCTTCCCTTTCCCCAAGCCATTCCCCACTGCTATCTAATCGACCCCGGTGCATGTCTGTACCTAACGAAAGGGGAATGCGGCAGGTGCGTTGAAAAGTGTCCCTCCGGCGCTGTTGACTTTGCGCAAAGGGAAGAGGAAAGTACCATTGATGCGGGGACGATTGTCGTCGCCTCCGGGTTCGAGCCCTTTGATGCCAGGTTGAAGCCGGAATTCGGATACGATCGCTATGAGAGGGTGATTACCGGCCTGGAACTGGAACGGCTCCTCTCCCCTTCTGGCCCTACGGACGGGGATTTGCCTGCCCATTGGGGCGAACCGGAAAGTATTGTCTTCATCCAGTGCGTGGGGTCAAGGGACAAAACCGTCGGAAACGAATACTGTTCAAGGATCTGTTGCATGTACACCGCAAAACACGCCAACCTCCTCAGGGAGAAATTTCCCGGGTCGAGGATCACCGTCTGTTACATCGACGTAAGGGCCTTTGGGAAGGGGTGCGAGGAGTTTTACGAAAGGGTCCAGAAGGCAGGGGTCATCTACCGCAAAGGTATTCCCTCGGAAATCTATAAACGAGGGGAGAAGCTCATCATCAAGGCTGAGGATTCGGTTGTGGGGGAGCTCTATGAGGAGGAGGCCGACCTCGTTGTTCTGGCCACCGGGCTTACCCCAGCGAGGGAAGCGGATAAACTTCGGAACCTCTTGAAGTTAAACCGAACCCCGGATCGGTTCTTCATGGAAGCCCATCCCAAGCTGAGACCCTTGGACACGGCCATAGAAGGGATCTACCTTTCCGGTACGTGTCAGGGGCCAAAGGGTATTGCCGATACCGTTGCCCACGCCCACGGAACCGCTTCGCGGGCCACCATTCCCTTGTTCCAGGGAAGGGTCAAGATTGAACCCGTCACCGCGTCGATAGATGCCGAGATATGCTCCGGATGTGGACTCTGTGAGGACGTTTGCGAATATCAAGCCTTGAAAATGGACGTATACCGAGGCCATATCACCGTAAACCCGGCCTTGTGCAAGGGATGCGGGGCTTGTCACTCCATCTGTCCGGTCAAGGCGATAACGGTGAAGCAGTTCAAACCCGAACAGGTTCTCGTTCAGATCGAGATGATGGCATAATGGGAGCCATCGCTCCCCCCCAGTGATACTCAGGGTGTGTCAATGCACGAGGGGTACCATGAAAAGGGAAAGGGGAAATCGAGGGGGATGGTTCACATCTATACCGGTGCGGGAAAGGGAAAGACCACAGCCGCCCTCGGTTTGGCCATGCGGGCCCTCGGCCACGGGCTCAAGGTCTATGTCATTCAATTTATGAAGGGGAATATCCGTTATGGTGAGGTAGAAATGGCCCGTCAGCTCTCCCCTAACCTGGTCATCAAGCAGATGGGTCGGGAGACCTTCGTCGATCGAAACAACCCCGATAGAATCGATATCGAATTAGCCCAGAAGGGCTTTCAACTGGCAAAGAAAGTCATCGGAGGCCAGGAGTATGATATCGTGGTATTAGACGAAATCAACGTGGCCGTGGATTATGGCCTCGTTTCCCTCGAGGCCCTACTGGGCCTCCTCGATTCCAGGCCAGCCCACGTGGAATTGGTCCTCACAGGGAGAGACGCAAAAGCGGAATTGATCGAGAGAGCAGACCTCGTTACGGAGATGGTAGAGGTGAAGCACTATTATCGGCAAGGTACCCATTCCAGGAAGGGAATTGACGTCTAGCTACCGTGAGACCACCGAAAAACGGGGAAAGAAGCTCTGAGAACGGAATTACAGAGTGATGCGGTATCGCAGTCAAACAAGGAATGAATCCTGAATCGACTCGGCCGAGGGCTTCGGGTGAGTCTCAGCCGAACTCCTCGCCGCGCGCCGAAACACTAAATACTAAACAAAATCTAAATCCAAATGGCCAAAAGCTTATCTTCTCAATCATCCTGTTTTGAGTTTTTAGCTCCGGTCATTTGCGTTTGTTTGGGGTTTAGAAATGAGGATTTGGAATGTGCTTGTATTTCCTTCTCTGCGCAAATATTTGTGTCGTCATCCATAAACTGTAGGACGAAGGAGCGGTAAAACGCGATTTCCTCAGAGAATGCACCATACTTTGTCTACAAAGGGGGAATTCCATGTTTCGGGAAGATCATTTGAAGAAAATCGGGGACGAGGAGAAAAGGTGGACAGCGGACTTGAGCAAGCTCCTATCGGAAGTCCCCGAGAGGCAACCACGATTTTCGACCGTCTCCGATATGGAAATAAAAGGGCTCTACACCCCGAAAGACATCGAGAATATAGACTATTCAAGGGATATCGGGTTTCCCGGTGTCTACCCCTTTACCCGGGGGGTCCAATCCTCGATGTACCGGGGAAGGATCTGGACAATGCGAATGTTCTCCGGATTAGGGGGGCCTGAGGAGACAAACCAGCGGTTTCATTATCTGCTGGAACATGGAGAAACCGGGCTATCTATCGCCTTCCACTACCCTACCCTCATGGGGTACGACAGCGACTCCCCCATGGCGAGGGGGGAGATCGGGAAATGCGGGGTGGCCGTGGATACCCTCAAGGATATGGAGATCCTTTTAGACGGAATTCCCCTGGACAGAGTCACCACGTCGATGACCATCAATCCTCCGGCCTCTATTCTCTTGGCCATGTACATCGTCGTGGCGGAAAAACAGGGGGTGAGTAGCGACCAGATCGGGGGAACCGTACAGAACGACATGCTCAAGGAGTTCATCGCCCAAAAGACCTTCATGCTTCCCCCTCAGCCCTCGATGCGGCTCATCGTCGACACCATAGAGTACTGCACCAGGGAAGTTCCGCGATGGAATACCATCAGTATCAGCGGATATCATATCAGGGAGGCCGGATCTACCGCAGTCCAAGAACTTGCCTTTACCCTGGCTGATGGAATTGCTTACGTCGAAGCGGCATTGGAGAGGGGATTGGCGGTTGACGATTTTGCCCCCCGACTCTCCTTCTTCTTCGATTCTCACATCGACTTCTTCGAGGAGATTGCCAAGTTCCGGGCGGCCAGGCGCATATGGGCTCGAATCATGAAGGAGAGGTTCGGGGCTAAAAATCCCCGCTCCTGGATGCTCCGGTTCCATACCCAGACGGCGGGATGTTCCCTGAGCGCTCAACAGCCTTATAACAACGTTGTCAGAACCGCCTGCGAAGCCCTTGCCGCCGTGCTGGGGGGAACTCAGTCACTGCACACCAATTCCCTGGATGAAGTCTATGCCATCCCCACAGAGGAAGCCGCTACCATCGCCCTGAGGACGCAGCAGATCTTGGCAGAGGAAACAGGGGTTACCAACACCATTGATCCTCTGGCGGGTTCTTATCTCGTTGAAGCTCTAACCGATCGAATAGAGGCGGACGCACTGGAATACATTCAGAAAATCGACGACATGGGAGGAATGCTCGCCGCCATCGAGACGGGGTATCCCCAGATGGAAATCGCGGAAGCCGCTTATCACTATCAGAAGCTGATCGATGAAGGGAAAAAGGTGGTTGTGGGGGTAAATAAATACGCAACCGATCATCCTCCCATCACCATATGGAAGATGGATCCGGAGATTGAGAGGAGGCAATTGAAACGGTTGCGAGAAGTGAAGGAGATGAGAAACGGAAAAAAGGTGAGAGATCGTTTAGAGGAACTCAGAGGAGCCGCCGAGGGGGATGAAAATCTCATGCCTCATATCATCAACGCCGTGAGGGCGTACGCCACATTGCAGGAGATCTGCGACGTCTTCAGAGATGTCTTCGGGACCTACACGGACCCAGGGAGATTCTAAATGGTTCAATGGAGCGGCACGGTCATTGAAACGTTGCACAGCGCATGCACTCGGCTATGAACAATGGGAAAAAACCTATGAAGGGGAAGGAAATATGAGTCCTGAACGGAAAATCCGGATTATGGTGGCCAAACCGGGGCTGAACGGGCACGACCGAGGGGCCAAAATCATCGCACGGGGATTCAGGGATGCAGGCTTCGAGGTTATCTATACGGGACTCCACCAAACCCCGGAGCAGATCGTGGCAGCCGCCATCCAGGAAGATGTGGATGGCATTGGCTTGAGCAGCCTGGCGGGAGCCCATGACTACCTCTTTCCCCGAGTCGTGGAACTCCTGAAGGAGAAGGGGGCTGATGACATCGTGGTATTCGGCGGCGGGATCATCCCTGAGGAGGACATCTCCGTGCTCAAGGAAGCGGGGGTAAGGGAGATTTTTACCCCGGGAACCCCCATAACGGAAACGGTGAACTGGGTTCGCCGCAATATCAGGCCAAAGAAATAGAAAGATGCTGTTGGGGGGTTCACCCCATTTACCCCCTTCTTGGCAGGTGGGGAAGGAGGAGTCTTCGATGGCTTTGGATTTCGATCTGACCGAAGAGCAAGAGATGGTTCGCAAAATGATCAGGACCTTCGCGGAAAAGGAGATCGCCCCCGTCGCCCAGGAACTGGACGATAAGGAGGAATTCTCCGTCCCATTGACAAACCGCATGGGGGAGCTGGGGCTATTCGGGTTATATGTCTCGGAGGAATACGGCGGATCGGATATGGGCTATCTTTCCTATATCATTGCAACCGAGGAAATCGCCCGGGTCGATGGATCACAGGCGGCCACACTAGCCGCGGGATGTTCCCTGGGAATCTCCCCCATTTATCATTTCGGAAATGATAGTCAGAAAGAGCATTGGCTCCGCGACCTGGTTGCCGGGAAAACCTTGGCCTCTTTTGGCTTGACCGAACCCAACGCCGGTTCTGATGCCGGGGCCACTACGACGACGGCAATGCTGGAGGGCGGCCATTGGATCATCAACGGAAGTAAGATCTTCATCACGAACTCCTCAACGGAGATCAGTGCCGTCTGCGTGGTGCAAGCGGTGACAGGAAAGAGTCAGAAAGGGTCCAAGGAACTCTCCTGTATTTTGGTCCCTAATGGAACTCAAGGGTTTGAAGCAAAACCCATGCACGGTAAAATGGTTTGGAGAGCTTCCAATACGGGAGAGCTCTCCTTCACGGATTGCCGGGTTCCTCGGGAAAACCTTCTCGGAAAGAGGGGCGAGGGGTTTCACCAGATGTTGGAAACCCTCGACGGGGGAAGGCTCAGCATCGGTGCCATGGGCCTGGGTGGGGCCCAAGGGGCTTATGAGTGTGCCATGAAATATTCCCACGAAAGACAACAGTTCGGGAGGCCCATCGGCTCATTTCAGGTCAATGCCTTTAAACTGGCGGACATGTATACCGAAATCGAAATGGCCAGGCTGATGCTCTATAAGGCCTGCTGGCTTGCCGACCAGAAACGCCCCTTTTCCAAGGAATCTGCCATGGCAAAACTCGTGTGTTCCGAAACGTATCATCGCGTTGCCAACCAAGCCGTTCAAATCCACGGAGGATACGGTCTGATGAAGGAATACCCCGTCGAGAGGCATTACCGAAATCAGAAGCTTCTGGACATCGGCGAGGGAACCTCTGAAGTCCAGAGGATTGTCATCGCAAGACATATCGGTGTTCCCGGAAGGGCTTTATAGCCATCCCAAAGGGAAATACTGAGCACAAAACACTAAACCCTAAACAAACTCAAAGCACGAATGATCAAATGACCAAAAATGTTTAGGATTTAGATATTTGGATTTGGATACTGTTAGGATTTCGTGCTTCGAATTTAGGATGTGGCTTTGCGAATGGGTGACGGATGAGTTTGGCGGAAAAAATCCTTCGGGGCGATATCAGGGCAGCTTCCAGGCTGATGAGGGATATCGATGACCGCATGCCCAACGCCATGGAAGAGCTCAAGAAGCTTTACTCAAAAACGGGAAATGCATACATCATCGGCATAACGGGCCCCCCTGGCTCCGGAAAGAGCACCCTCGTGGACA
>CAYFXL010000035.1:0-21812 GCA_964346945.1 uncultured Syntrophobacterales bacterium | reverse complement strand
GATAAAGGTCACCATCATGATGAAGTGGATGGCGATGTCGAAGTTATCGAACCTCTGATAGATCTCCCCCGATTTTTCCACGTAAGGCGGCAGGTATTCCCCCGCTGCCCACATCTTCCTCTTCTCCCGATAGGCCCGTTGCCACCACATTATGGAGTGAAACCACCAGAAGGTAAAAACGGAAAGCAGTAAGGCTGTCATGAAGACGAAGGCAGAATAGAGGAAGGGATAGTTCTCCTTGTCGTAGTGATTGGCATGGGCATACCACTGCACGAAGTTTGCATTGGCCTTGGTGTGACATTTACCGCACGTTTCGATAAGCCTATTCTTGGAAATGGTCGATCGCGGATTGTCGGACTTCAAGGCGCTGTGGTAGCCATGGCAATCGGCACAACCCGCCACAAAGGTAGGGTATCCAAGGTATTCTACCTTGCCGTGATAGCTCTCCTCGTAGGTTTCGTTTGCGATGAGCATGACCTTATTGCGCCCCATCATCTCCTCATCGGCGTGGCATTTCTGGCAAACCGCCGTATGGAAGTCGCGCCGAAATTCAATGTTCTTGGGCTCTTCCCCCGACAGGACGGGGATCTTATGAAGTCCGTGACAATCCGAGCAGTCCGCCGAATCCCTATTCCCAGCATAGACCGCTTCCCCATGGATGCTTTCCGAATACCCATCGTCATCGTGGCATATCGTGCACGTTTTGATTACCCTCGCTTTGTCACCCCCCCAGGGTGTAATTTCATGGATCTTCACATGGCAGTCCGGGCACCTCACATCATTGATGAAGTGGGAGCTGGCATAGTGTTCGGCCCCCTCGACCTTGTGGCATCGGTGGCAGGTGACTGGCTCGGCTTGGATTTTCCCGCCCTTTGCCGTGTGTTCCTCGATATCAGTGATATCCCAGTGGCAGCTATTACAGGAATTGGCACCGTGGACCGACTTGGCGAATTTGGTCTCATTGACAGTTTCATGGCACTCCAGGCATTTTGAATTGTCGATACATTCCAAACAGTATTCCCGTCCCCTGATTTTAAACTTCTTCTTGGCCAGCTCAAGTTCCTCATGGAATTTCAGTTGCTGGGCGGAACTGGTCACGAGAAGGGAGAAAAGGGACAGGAAGAGGAGGAGAGATAAAAGAAAGGAAATCTTCAGTCTCGATCCCATAGATGATGCCCCGTAATTTGAAAAAAATTTCACAAATGAAACGGGAGACAAATATCAAATATGATACCCCTTGTCAAGGGGAAATCTCAAAGCGAGCACATTGTTCAAACCATACAAAAGCACACGAATACTCTTGGTCGTTTCCCAAATCCCAGTAATGAGAGATTCGCCTCGACTATTTGAATTTTTTCTCCCCTGCCATAATCTCCAGGTCGAAATTATTCTCCTCCGGAGGAATGATACAGATATACTTCTCATTATAAACGCAGGAGGGGTTGTAGGCCATATTGAAGTCGATGACCGTTCTATAGCCCGGCATGATGATTTCTGCATCCAGGTAGCGTCCTCCCTCGTAGGTTCCATTTCCATTAGTCTTATCCCTGAAGGGGATGAAGAGCTGGTCGCTTCCGGGGGATTTATAGAGCTGAATAGTGAATTCCTTGCCATTGATCTGAAATCGAAACCTTCCGTATCGAATGTATCTCTTCTTTATCCCCTTGTTGGTCAGGAAATTGGCGTAGTATTTCGGGTTCATGATGTGGTACTTATATCGTTCGATTTTTCCCTCGAACCGATACTTCAGGTCAATGGGATAATAGGTCAAGCTTTTAAAGTTACCACGCTGCGAATCATCTAAAGGTGACCGAGGATGTTCCTTAAAAAATTGGTCTCTCCTCTCCCTGAATTCACTGATGCGCTGAATATCCTGTTGGCCGGGTTTCTCCTGAGGGTGAGCCCACATCCCCGAAAGGCATATCATCATAAGGAGAAGGACCCCATTGCAAAGCTTTGGGCCTAATCTCGCAAACATACCTCGTCTCCTTTCGTATCATATTTCCAGGAATCCGGATCTTGGTGCCCTCGCAGCATAGACATTATTGAGCCTTGAGGGCTATCTCCATCTTTTTTGAGAATTCCGCGGGACTAATCACCTCATAGAAACGGAGGTTTTCAATCTCCTTGCCTCGTTGATCAAGAAAGATAACCGTTGGAACACCCTTGATATGGTACCTGTCCATCAACGATTGGCTCTTGGGTTGAGTCGAGTAAGTAAGATCAACCCGTAATGTTAAGAATTGTTTTGCTTTCTCGATGACTGGCGGGGATGCAAAAGTCCGTTGTTCCATTATTCGACAGGGAACACACCAGTCCGCCGTGAAATCGATGATGACGGGCTTTGCCTGCTTCTCTGCCACTTGGATCAGCTCCTCATGGTAATCGAACCATTGAATGCCTTGCCGATGAAAGAAGAGGTGACCAGGTGCCAAAACGAGATACGAAGAAACGCAGAGGCCGAAGATGCCCATACCCCTTTTAATACTTCGGAAGCCTCTTAAGCCCTTACCTGACCGTTCGACCCATCCCAAATATATCGAGCCCGTGGCTGCAATGGAAGCCTGCAGGAGCCAATGGAGGCCGCTGGAGATGAGATACCGCAAGAAATAGACGGCCATTCCCAGCATAACGAATCCAAAGATCTTCTTCACCCAGACCATCCATTCACCGGAACGCGGAAGCCTAGTGAGACTTCCCGAGAGAATACCGAGCAAGACGAATGGGGTTCCCATGCCCACGGCCAAGACAAAGAAGGTCCAAAACCCGAGGACCGGGTTCCCCGTCTGCCCAACGTAGGACAATAACCCAATGATAAAGGGCCCTATACAAGGGGCAGCAAGAATTCCCACGGTTAGGCCCATGAAGAGGGCCCCGAAGATCCCCTGTGATGATCGCCCGGCAATCCGGGTGAGAAAGGCTGGAATCCTGATTTCGTAGACACCGAACATGGAGAGGGATAAACCCACCAGGACACAAGCGATCAAGAGGAGGACGAGGGGGTTTTGTAGCGCTGAGCCGAATAGGCCTCCCGTCAAGGCTGTGACCGTTCCAAGTATGGAGTAGGTGGTTGCCATGCCCAAAACGTAAGCGAGGGAGAGGGCAAACACCCACCGCGAACTCCCTGCCCCTTGGGCAACGAAGAACCCGACGGTAATGGGGATGAGGGGATAAATACAGGGCGTCAGGTTGAGCCCCAATCCCGCGAGGAAGATGATAAAGAGGGAAAGGATACCTCCCCTTTGAAAGGGAATCGGGGAGCGAATATCTTGGACTTTGGGGAAAATCGTTTCTCCTGGGGACTGAAAGATTTCGCCGTGGATGGGGCGGATTCCCGTTGGATCCTTGGTGATGAGGATCGAGGTTGAAAAGGCTGCTTCCATTGGAAGCAGACAACTCCGATCATCGCAAGCCTGGTATTTTATTTTGCCCGAAATTGGGTTTTCCCCTGGGGCTGCTTCGGGGGAGACAGCGAGGTCTATAAAGACAAACACTTTGCCCTCATATATTTCCAGCTCTCCCTGGATAAATGCGAAGGTTTTGCGTTTGGGTTTCGGATAGTGCATCTCTTCCACTGTGAAGTGGGGATCCGGTTCCAGAACGACCTCTGTTGGAATGAGCGATGTTTCAAGGGGTTTATGGGCGTTAATGTGCCAACCCTTTTCGATATCCAGTTGGAGGGCAACCCGTATTTCTCCACCCGAGAGGGCGCTGGTTTTCGACAAAAAGACTTTGGTGGAAAGGACATTGGGCTGAGCATGGGAGGCAGTGGCCATGAAAAGGACCAACAGGATTTGGATAATGGTGGCCCAATAGGACCTGGTTATACCCTTCATACGGGTTATGATCCCCATGAGAGGAAAAGCTACAGGAACTCCCTTTGCAGTAGTGTAAGAGAAAGACTCTTGCGAGAAATGGATGATAAATCCAAAGATTTCAAGTAGAAAACTTGTACTAAAATACATCACGATAACAAAAACAATCATCTTCGTCAAATTTTGAAAGCAGGTTGTGTCAAAAGGGACGGGAGATGATGCCATGGTTGCCGCCTAAATCCTCACGGAGGAACCGTACATTTGGCACGAGAAAAAAATTTCCCTTGACAAAAGGAGGGAGGTTCTATAAAAGGTTTCACGAATATGGCCTGGAAATTGCTTCAATTCTTTGACAATACGGTTCAATTGGAAAGGAAACGTGGAATGAGGAATTTCATCGTGGTAGGTTTGGTGCTCCTTTTGATGAGCTGCTCAAATATCCTTCAACTTCACAAGGAAACCAAGGATGATAGACTCACAAGGAAATCTTCAGCATACCCAGGAGAGACTACTTCAAATCTGGGGCAAATTTTCGGCATGTCCACAGATGAGATAGGAGAGCTCCCTCAGGTAACCGATTTTTTTCCTTTGGATCAGACTCCTGAGGATGAGGAAGGAGAGGCGCAGGAACTCATTGTTGGCATTCCCGGGCCATCCTCGGATGACGAAGTTGGTGCCTTCAGTGAATCGGGTTTGCCATCCGCGGAACAATTGCTGTTTGGGGGAGAAAGAGAGGTTCAGTTGCCCCCCGACTTCCCAGGGGCAGATGAAGACATATTCTTCCTAAAGGCGGAGATATCGTTTGAAGATCAAGCTTCATCCCAGGAAGAAGAAGTTGTCCGGGAACCCGCCTTCGATATTCCCATCATCATCAACGGCAAAGTGGAGGAGTTCATCAGATACTACCAGACCAAGGGACGGAAGGTCTTCAACCGTTGGCTCGCACGATCAAGGAGGTATATCCCCTTGATGAAAAGACTCTTGAGGGATCAGGGGTTGCCCGAGGACCTAGTCTATCTGGCCTTAATCGAAAGCGGGTATAATCCCCGTGCTTATTCGAGGCGAAAGGCCATGGGCCTCTGGCAGTTCAGGTATCATACGGGAAAGCGGTATGGCCTGAAGGTAGACTGGTGGATCGATGAGCGGAGGGATCCGGTGAAATCGACAATCGCGGCCGCTCGATACCTGAAACATCTCTACGATCGGTTTGAATGCTGGTACCTGGCAGCAGCCGGCTACAACGCCGGGGAGGGAAAGATCCTGAGGGCCATCAAGAGATACAAGACCGAGGACTTTTGGGAATTGACCAGGTATCCGTATTTGAAAAGGGAGACGAAAAACTTCATTCCCAAAATGATCGCTGCCGCCCTGATCGCTAAGAATCCGGAGGATTATGGGTTTTCAGACATTGCGTACGAAGAGCCGATTCGTTTTGAAACGGTGAAGGTGCCCGATGCCACGGATTTACGGGTAATTGCCGGGGCATCAGGATCAACCTATGAGGAATTGAAACGCCTCAACCCAGAGCTGAGGAGGTGGTGCACTCCGCCAAATTACCCCGATTATGAGCTGAAGCTTCCGTATGGGAAAAAGGAAATCTTCTTGGGGAACTTCTCCAAAATCCCTCCTTCGAAGAGGATAACGTTCCGGAGGCACGTGGTTCGGTCCGGTGAAACGCTATCCCACATCGCCCTTCGATACCAAACCGATATTGGGGCAATCATGAGGATGAACCGTATCAGAAGCCTGCATCGCATTAGGGCCGGGCGATCTCTCATCATCCCTATCAGGGGAAGTGACAAATTCGAGAGGGGTAAGATGGCGGAGAGTTTCTCTCAGGGGAGGGATCTCTCTGACTACGAGGGGAAGACTTTCATTTATACCGTTAGGAAGGGTGATACCCTCTGGGATATTTCGCATTCTGCGGGGATCGCTGTTGAAAGCCTCTGTCGCTGGAACGGAATTCAAAACGCCAGCAGGATTTACCCCGGGGATAGGCTCAAGATCCCTGCTGACGATATCTCCACACCCTTGGGAACCGAGGGGAAAATCCAGCCTGTGATAAATCCCGAGGGATAGTTCTTTGTCGGAGTGAATGCGAGCGGGTTTTCATAGTAATTCCTGATAATTTGTTGCCCAAATCCCCCCTCCGCTCACGAGAGGATTTTTTGACCATTCTCAAGCTCGCTCAGGCCAATTGAGCCCCTGACGCGCCACTTCACGTCCTGGCTTACCCTTCGGGCTCAAATGGGAAAGAGTGCTCCTCTTTCCCCTCGGTACGAATGATTCCCAGGAATTCTTTCATATTCCTTGTGGTGGTATAATGTCTCATCGACACCCTTTGCGATGGAGGTGGATCGAACAGCCATAGGACTCCGGGTCATCGGCCGGGGTTCCTGAAACCTTTCGTAAAGAACCCGAATGAACCACGTATTGGTCAACCCAAGGGTATCGGATGGGAAGAGCTGAGATGGGTGATTTGGTCGAGAAGATTAAGGCCGCCCGGGGAGACAAAAGGGTTGATCTCCTTTTGAAAAATGCAAACCTGATCAATGTCTTCTCCGAGGAAATCTATCCCGCGGACGTAGCCATATATGGGGATATCATCGTGGGCATTGGTCAGTATAAAGCGGAAAAGGAGATAGATTTGGGGGGGAAGTTCCTCTGTCCCGGATTCATAGACGCCCATGTTCACATCGAAAGTAGCATGGTGATCCCTTCTGAATACGCCAAGGCAGTGGTTCCCCGGGGTACGACTTCAGTTATTAGCGACCCGCATGAAATTGCAAATGTCATGGGAGTCGAGGGGATAACCCTCATCGCCGAAATGGCAGAGCAAATCCCCCTCAATACGTATATTATGCTGCCCTCCTGCGTTCCCGCGACGGAGATGGAAACCTCAGGGGCACGGCTCAATGCTCGGGATTTGAAAGGGCTGATGGATAAGGCATGGGTGCTGGGCTTGGGAGAGGTAATGAACTTTCCCGGTGTGATTCATTGTATGCCCGATCTGCTGGGAAAAATTGAGATGGCCTCGGGAAAACCCATCGATGGCCATGGACCTGGGCTCACGGGAAAAGACTTGGCTGCTTACATTACCGCCGGTGTTCGGTCAGACCACGAATGCACGAACCTGGAGGAGGCCAGGGAAAAGCTCCGCAATGGGATGGCAATTCTGATCAGGGAAAGCTCGATGGCCAAAAACCTGGGAGACCTCCTTCCCCTGGTGACCTCGGGGAATGCCCGGAGGTGCCTCTTCGCATCGGACGATCGGCACCCCGATGACTTAATGGAGGAGGGACATCTCGATTTCATCCTTCGTAAATCCATTAGGCTGGGATTGAGCCCCATTAAGGCAATTCAGATGGCCACCATCAATGTGGCCGAGATTTATGGGCTAAGGCATGCTGGGGCAGTTGCCCCCGGATTTAAAGCGGATCTCGTCGTCCTCGATGATTTGGAATCATTCATTATTGACGGCGTCTTTAAAGATGGGAGACTGGTAGCCCAGGGAGGGAAGATGTTGCCCGGGATCATATCCCCAAAAGAGATCGAAATGAGAAATACCGTGAAGGTGAAGTCCATCAGTCGAGAGGCGATAGCGATAAAGGCAGAAGGACGCCGTGCCAAGATCATCGAGGTTATCCCCGGCCAGTTCATCACGAGGGCAGTGGTTGAACCCATAACCATAAGGGATGGGAGAGCAGGAGCGGATCCGAAACGGGACATCCTCAAAGTGGCCGTTTTCGAAAGGCATACTGCATCGGGGAACATCGGGCTGGGTTTCGTGATGGGCTTTGGGCTTACGGGTGGGGCCATTGGTTCTTCTGTAGCTCACGATGCCCACAATATCGTGGTGGTCGGAGATAACGATATTGATATGGTAATGGCTGCGGACGAAATAGCGAAGATGGGAGGTGGCCTCGTCATCGCTCGAGGTGGGAAAATTCTGGGTTCTTTGGCGCTTCCCATAGCGGGGCTCATGTCCGATAAGGACATCGAGCATGTCGGGAAACGACTGAAGTTCATGAGAAGAATTGCCCGAGAGACGGGATGTAGATTGGAAGATCCCTTTATGGCCCTCGCCTTCTTATCCCTTCCCGTAATTCCGGAACTCAGGGTCACCGACCGAGGATTGGTTGACGTCAGTGAATTTCGGATCATCCCCCTTTTCGGGGAGTAACATCCCCGGGCAAAAGAAAAAGCGATATGAGCGGATCGGTCGATTAGGAAATGGTTCCCCGGAGGGATTAATACTCTGCGTGAATGTATCCGAGTGACATGCACAATCCGCTGGGAAACGAGATACCAGGAGCCCGCCGGTAAGACGTCAGCGATCAATGGCCTCCTTCGCCTTTTTGAAGGCCTCTTCGGCCTTAGATTCTTCGCCGATACGATCGTAAGCAGTACCCAAATGCCGGTATACCTGACCGAGAAGGTTAGACTGTGTTTCATCAAAAAAGGGGATGGCCGTCTCCAACACTCCGATAGCTTCACTGTACCTCTGCTGCTTTAGGTAGATGGCCCCAAGGGTATCAAGGTAATATCCCCTGTGTTCCGGGGTAACTTCCATTGCCTTCGATATCAGGCTTTCCGCTTTTTTGAGCTTCTTCCCCTGGGAAACGTAGACCCAACAGAGGTTATTGTAAAGGTCGCCATTTCGTGGTGACATTTCGATCGCCCTTTGGTAGTACTTCTCCGCTTGACCGTAATGGCCCATTACGTAGGAGAGTTCTCCCAGGCGGGTCATTGCTGGAAGGAAATGTGAATCCTTGTTCAAGGCCATTTTATATTCCCTCAGAGCCAATTGCGATTCACCCCTCTTCTCATAGATGGACCCCAGGGTGAAATGCTCCTGCGCTGACAATGGATCCCCTCTAAGGTCCTTAAAGCCAACATGACCGCATCCCGCAACCATTATGAAAAAAGGGATGACTATGAGGAGGTTGGCAGATCTAATGAATCCCCAGCTTCCCCGTTGGGAAGGATGAGGAGGGTCCAGTAGTCCATCCGTGCCCATGATCTCAAGAATCTTTCATAGGAGACGACCTTATCGATTCGTTTCCCCGAGTGGAGTATAAGAATTCCTTCGGCATCGTCGTAACCGATGACTACCGAAAAATGCCTTATCGGAAGGAGAGGGTAGCCCAAATCCTGGAAGACGATGAGCGGACGATCCTTCAAAATATGGCTCTTTAAGTCAGATATGCTCCCCTTGTAGGCCCTGGCATCGAACCCCATCCTTCGGGCAAAGAGGATCATGTCGATGCTGAGGGTTCCCTTTAGTCGTTTCTTATAAATCGCCTCCACGATTTTCCCTTGAGTTACTCGGCATCCGTAGTAATTGAGGACGCTGGCTAAGGCTGCGGGACCGCATTGATATTTGGATTGGGCGAAAAAGGGGACATCGGAGATGTAATGTCTAATTGCCGGGTCTTCGGGATCCGCCTTCCCGACTGGAATAAGGTCCTGTCGAGCACAACGAAGGGAAATGAGGCCCAGCAGCATCGTGAGAAAAAGGACCCATCTCGTCGTTCGGTGGCGGCCGAGAGCCTCAGAAACTACCATTTCAGAACGTCTATGACTCCCGCTATTTCCAGGATTAGGAATCCGATAAGCGCCAAGAGAACGATTATGATGACGGCTACAGCACCGTTTCCTCCTGGCTCCAAGGCATGGATTTGGCGGGCGACCTGGTGGATTTGTTCATCATCGAGTTGGTGAAGGCGTGCCTCGATTTCCTCCTGAGTCAATCCGAGTTTCGAAAGTTTGTGTTGGACGATTTTCGATTCCAGGAGATTTTGGATTGTCTGGATGTCGGCGTCTCTTTGGCTGGCTCCATTCCCCTCGTAAGAGGAAGGAATGAACATGGCTGGTGCACTACTGGCAAAGGATAAAAATGAAAAGGCCACGGTGAGATACGATACAAATGCCCTGTTAAAAAAGAACCTCTTGACGAAGATCATGAGCTCCCCTCCTTTTCATGGGTTGATAATGCATATCGCGTATCAAAATTTCCTCGCATTGTCAAGTCTAAATTGTATGGTAGCTTCCTGGCTTTTTCTCCTGGGATTCTATAACGTATTGATCTAAAGGAGAAAGTAAAAATTCAAAAGTGAAAAGGGCGTTGTCTTGTACTCTAAAATGATTGCTGATTTTGGAGGAAGGGTCGGCCAAAAATTCGTGCCAGAGTAAAAAGGAGAACGCGCATGAAGGAAAATACCATCATGGGGGCAAAATCAACACTCAGCTCTCTAAAATCTCGGGAATCATTTCTGAATTTTCGCCACAAGCACGAGCGATCATTTTCGGAAAAAGGCGAACAGAAATGTCAATATAACGCTGATGATGATACACGTGGTGAGGGGGAAATAGAAGGAGAAGGTGTCCCGTTTGACATGAATATCTCCGGGAAGTCGGCCGATCCACGGGATCTTATCCTTTAACATCAATACCAGCCCGACAAGGACGAAAACCCCGCCGACCATCAGCAACACCTTGCCTATTGCGCTGAGATTCACCTCTTCCCGGGCCTCAGATGGGAACATGGGAATAAGGACCCTCCGTTATTTCTTCGGGCCCTCATACCTCTCCTTCTCGCTATAGATGCAACCGCAGTATTGCTGGCGATACAGCCCGGTGGCCTTGGATTCACGGATCCCTTCCTGCCACCCTTCCCGAAAGTCCTCATAATAGAAGGGAATCGAGAACTGGTTTGCGACTGCCTCGCCGATCTCCTCAATGAGGGAGTGATCTTGATATTTGCTATACAGCAACGTGGTGGTAAAAGCATCGAATCCGGCCGATTTCGCCATCTGAGCGGTCGCCTCCAAACGGGAGTAGTAACAATATCGGCACCGTTCATGCTCGCGAAATACCACGCCCCGAAGAAACGCCTCTAAGTCGTATTCAGCGCGGTAAATCATCTTCAATCCTGCCTGCGTCTCATATTCTCTGAGTGTCTCCAGCCTCCGCTGGAACTCCTGATAGGGATGAATGTTGGGGTTATAGAAAAAGCCGGTCGTCTCCCAGCCCGCTTCACGCAAAACCTTCAGCGGATAAATGAGGCAATTGGCACAGCAGATGTGGATTAATCCCTTCAATTCTCCTGCCGTTCCTTCAAGGCCGCATGGGCGGCAGCCAGTCGCGCGATAGGGACCCGAAAGGGAGAGCAGCTCACGTAGTCGAGCCCTATCTGGTGGCAAAACTCTACAGAGCTCGGTTCTCCACCATGCTCTCCACAGATTCCTATCTTGAGATCTGGTCTCGTCGTTCGCCCTTTTTTGACAGCGATATCCATAAGCTGTCCAACACCGCCGCGGTCGAGCTTTTCAAAGGGATCAAACTCCCAGATATTCGCATCAAGGTATGAATGCAGAAATTTGCCCGCATCATCCCGGCTTATTCCATAGGTGGTCTGGGTTATATCGTTGGTCCCGAATGAAAAGAAATCCGCCTCCCGGGCCACTTGGTCGGCGGTGAGGGCGCCCCTGGGGACCTCGATCATGGTCCCCACCTCATACTCAACTTCCATCCCATACTGGGAGAATACCTCCTGAGCTGCCGTTTCCACCACGCGTCTCTGGTTCGCCAACTCCCGTACGTCTCCCACCAGGGGGATCATGACCTCGGGGTGAACTGCAACCCCCTCTCGCGCAATTTCGCAGGCCGCCTCAAAGATGGCCCTGGCTTGCATCGCCGTGATCTCAGGATAAACGACGCCTAGGCGGCATCCCCGGTGCCCCAACATGGGGTTGCTCTCATGGAGTGCCTCAATCTTTGCTCGCAGCAGGTCCTCGGAGAGCGCCATCTTTTTGGCCAGTTCCTGGATCTCCCCGGGGGTATTGGGGAGGAATTCATGCAAGGGGGGATCCAGGGTCCGAATGGTGACCGGTCTTTCCCCCATTTCCCGAAAGATTCCCTTGAAATCCTCCTTCTGCATGGGAAGAAGCTGGGCAAGGGCCGTTTCTCTCCCGCCGCTATCCTCGGCCAGGATCATCTCCCTGACCGCATCGATCCGATCTCCTTCAAAGAACATGTGCTCGGTGCGGCAGAGGCCAATACCCTCAGCTCCGAAGGCGAGGGCGGTCCGAGCTTGATCGGGTTTGTCGGCATTGGTGTGTACCCCCAATCTCCTGGCCCTGTCGGCCCAAGACATCAACTCAGCGTAGTACTGGTAAACCTCGGATTCCTCGGGTGCCTTGCTGCCTTCAATGAGAACCTGAACAATCTCGGATGGCCTGGTGGGAATCCTGCCCAGGATTACTTCCCCCGTGGTCCCATCGATGGAGAGATCGTCGCCCTGCTTAACAATATGGCCATTGACCTTCATCTCCTGGGTTTTGTAATCGATATCGAGTGCACCGCAGCCCACGACACAGACTTTCCCCATCTGGCGGGCTACCAAGGCGGCATGGGAGGTCATTCCCCCCCGGGCAGTCAAGATCCCCTGAGCTGCGTTCATCCCTCGGATATCCTCGGGGGACGTTTCAACCCTCACCAACAGAACCTCTTCTCTCCGGGATGCCTTCTCCTCGGCATCAGGGGCACTGAAGACCACCTTTCCCGTCGCCGCACCCGGACCGGCATTCAGCCCTTTGGCAATGAGATTTCCCTCGCTGATCAGACGCTTTTTCTCTTGAGGATCAAAGATGGGCCGCAAGACCTGGTTCAGTTGATCTGGCTCCACCCGCAAGAGGGCCTCCTCCTTGGTGATAAGCCCCTCGTGCACCATGTCTACGGCCATCCTTAGCGCAGCCAACCCAGTGCGTTTTCCCACTCGGGTCTGCAGCATCCAGAGCTTCCCCTGCTGGATTGTGAACTCGATATCCTGCATATCCCGGTAGTGGCGATCGAGGGTTTTTCGGATCTCCTCCAGTTGGTGATAGACGTCAGGCATCTCCTCTTCTAGAGAGGGGATATCCTTGTTGCCCTTCTGTCGTCTGTTGATGGGCTGAGGGGTACGAATCCCGGCAACCACATCCTCTCCCTGGGCGTTCAAGAGGTATTCCCCATAAAATACGTCCTCCCCTGTGGCGGGATCCCTGCTGAATGCTACCCCCGTGCCGGACGTTCTTCCCATATTGCCGAAGACCATAGCCTGGACATTCAAAGCCGTTCCCAGATCATCCGGAATGGCGTTCAACTCCCGATAGGCGATGGCCCGAGGATTCTCCCAGGAGCGGATGACTGCCTCGATGGACCCCCAAAGCTGCTCCTTGGGGTCTTCGGGAAATTCAACTCCTCGTCTTTTCCCTATTTCCTCCTTGAATGCGTGAACCAGCTCCTTAAGGTCCTGAATGCTCAGTTCATGATCGTAGCTGACGCCTCTGGATTTTTTTTTGGCAGCCAGGATCTCCTCAAAGGGATCGAGCTCATCCTTCTCTTGAGGTTTGAGCCCTAATACCACATCGCCATACATGGCCACAAATCGGCGGTAGCAGTCATAGGCGAACCGCTCATCCTCGGTGCGGTTCGTCAGACCCTTCACCGTCTCCTCGTTCAGGCCCAGATTCAGAATGGTGTCCATCATTCCGGGCATGCTTACGGCAGCGCCGCTGCGCACCGAGACCAACAGGGGGTTTTGAGCATCGCCAAACCTGGCCCCTATGGTCTTTTCCAACTCGGAAAGGGTTTTCTCCACCTCCTCCTCGAGTTTGGGCGGGTAGGTCTTATCATGCTCGTAGTAGTACCGGCAGACTTCCGTGGAAATGGTAAAACCGGGGGGAACAGGTATGCCTAAGTTGATCATCTCCGCCAGATTGGCGCCTTTACCCCCCAACATTCCTTTCATCTGGGCATTTCCGTCTGCCCTTCTTTCACCGAAGAAATACACATACTTGGGCATCTCATCTTCCTCCACTCCTATTCGCAGGTACCATTAGCTGAGATCTGTAAATCTCAAACGGGAAAAATCAGTAACTTGTGAAAAAAGCCCCTGGATCTCTCCAAGTAAGGCCAATCGGTTCTCACGTACCCTTACATCTTCGGCCATAACCAAAACATGGTCAAAGAACTCGTTGACCGGGATTTGAAGTTCGGCCAGGGCGGCTATCGCACCCTCATACTCTCCATTCCTCATGAACGAATCAAAATCGCCCCTCATTTCAAGATACCGCTGGTGAAGTTGCCTCTCCTGGGGTTCCTCAAAGAGGGCGGGATTTGCCTTCGGACTGTACTTGGTCCCTTTCAGTATATTCCCAACTCTCTTGAAGACAGTGGCGAGGGGTTCAAACTGGGGTTTTCCCCTGAACCTGGCCAGGGCCTCCACTCGAGCTTGGGCATCACGAAAGTCATCCGACTGTACGGCCAGGACGGACTCAACCAAATCACCGGGATACCCCTTGGAAACCAACAGGTTGGCGAATCGCCCTCGAAAAAAGGCCAGGACATCGGCCTCGATCTCCTCGGGCGAGCGCTCTATTTTCCCCTTCAGAAGTTCCATGGCCATCTGGGTCTGCTCCCGCAGCGAGATGGAATACCCCTTACCCAAGATGATATGAATGATTCCCAGGGCCTGCCGCCTCAGGGCAAAGGGGTCTCCCGCACCCGTTGGCATCAGCCCAATCCCGAAACACCCCACTATGGTATCCAATTTATCGGCGATACTAATGAAATCGCCAATGGGGGCGGACGGCAAGCGATCGCCTCCAGAAGTGGGAAGATAGTGTTCAAAGAGGGCCGTGGCCACCTCCGCGTCTTCCCCGGAACCAAGGGCGTACTCCCTTCCCACCACGCCTTGAAGGGCCGGAAACTCTCCCACCATACCCGTAACCAGATCGGCCTTACAGAGCATGGCTGCCCTTTCAACCTTCTCCTCCAGGTCAGGTCGGAATTTCCGAGCAAGGGAGAGAGCCAATTCCTTAAAACGGAGCACCTTCTCGTAAGAGGTTCCCAGTTGAGCTTGAAATATCACGCCTTTTAGCGCCTCCACCTTGCGGTCCAGGGGTTCCTTTGTATCTTCCTCGAAGAAGAATTTAGCGTCGGAAAGCCGGGCCTTGAGAACCCTTTCGTTTCCCCTCCTCACCGTGCCCATATCCGGCGGTCGGGTATTGCATATGCTCACGAAATAGGGCATGAGGGTTCCCCGATCATCGACGATGGGAAAATACCTCTGGTGCTCCTGCATCGCGTTTATCACAACCTCCCGGGGAAGGTTGAGAAACTCCTTTTCGAAACTCCCCGCGATGGCGGTGGGATATTCCACCAGATACGTAACCTCATCCAGAAGATCCTCGTTACTCAATACCTTCCCCGATACCTCCGCCGCGGCTTCGGCGATCCCCTCCTCGATCATCTTCTTCCTCTCCTGGGGATTCACGATAACGAAGGCATCCTTGGTTTGCCTCGTGTACGTTTCGAAGTCTCGAACCTCGAAAGCATGGGGACTCATAAACCGGTGACCGTAAGACCGGGTTCCACTTTCGATGCCTCCGAATTGAAAGGGGATGACCTGCCCGTTGAATAGAGCCAAAATCCAATGGATGGGGCGGGCGAACCGGATATTGGCAGCGCTCCAGCGCATCGACTTGGGAAATGAAATGCCGCCGATCACCTTGGGCAATATCCCTGCAAGAATGAGCGATGATGGTTTCCCTGCTTCTCTCTTTACGGCACAGAGGTATTCCCCCTTCTCACCTTTGACGGTAACGAGATCCTCCACCCGTAGCCCCTGTCGTTTGGCGAAACCTAAAGCCGCATTTGTTGGCCGTCCCTTATGGTCAAAGGCTGCCCGTAGCGGTGGGCCTACTTTTTCCGTCTTCGTGTCTTCCTGTTTTTCCGCGACATTCTCAACCAAAAGGGTGAGCCTTCGCGGAGTCCCCAGGGTTTCCACGTCTCCGTGAGTGATGCTGTTCGTTCCCAGTGCCCTCCGGATCAAGAGGCTCATCTCTTCCAGAGCGTTTGCGACGAATCGCGCGGGGATCTCCTCGGTCCCTATTTCCAAGAGTAACTCCCCTCCCATTATCCCTCCCGAGAAGCGAATCGGTTCCCTATCACACGCCAAAGAATTCAAGGGTCATCTGCCCTGAGACTTCAACAATGGAAATCCCATCTGTTCCCTCTGGCGCAGATATTCCGAGGCACATGCCCTGGCGACATCTCTCACCCTATGAATGAATCCCGTTCTCTCCGTTACGCTAATGGCGCGTCGCGCATCGAGGATGTTGAAGGTGTGGGAGCATTTTAAACAGTAATCGTAGGCGGGGAAGACAAGCCCATCGTTGATGAGCCGCTGACATTCCCCTTCGTACATGGCGAAGAGTCGAAGGAGCATCTGAACATCCGCCTTCTCGAAATTGTAGGTGGAATACTCCCATTCCCTCCGGTGGTAAATATCTCCATAGGTGATGCCTTCCGTCCATTCCAATTCGTAGACGTTATCGATTTCTTGAAGATACATAGCGATGCGTTCCATGCCGTAGGTCAATTCAACGGAGATGGGGTCGAGCTTAATCCCCCCCGCCTCCTGGAAGTACGTAAATTGGGTAATCTCCATGCCATCAAGCCACACCTCCCATCCCAAGCCCCATGCTCCCAGGGTAGGGGATTCCCAGTCATCCTCCACGAAGCGAATATCGTGGCCTAAGGGATCAATGCCGAGACTCCTCAGGCTATCGAGGTAGATCTCCTGAACGTCGATTGGGGAAGGCTTCAAGATAACTTGATACTGGATGTGCTGCTCGAGGCGATTGGGATTATCCCCGTAGCGCCCGTCGGTTGGACGACGGGATGGCTCCACGTAGCCTACGTTCCATGGCTCAGGTCCCAGCACCCGGAGGAAGGTTGCGGGATTCATGGTTCCCGCTCCCACCTCGGTGTTGTAGGGTTGCTGTATCAGGCATCCCCGGTCAGCCCAGAACGCCTCGAGAGCCAAAATCATCTCCTGAAATGTCATCGATCGACCTCAATCGGTTGTTTTCGATTATAAAATTGAAACTCCTTACCATGTTACCATATCCCTGTCAAGATGCCACGCCAAAATGGATCCTATTGGATAACCTCCCGGAATTTCATGGCTTTCTTTTCCGTAAAGAGCACGTCCAGGAAGATCAATATGGAAAAAGGCCAGGGATTCCTTCTGTCCCTGGCCTTGAGATTGTTTTACGCCTTAATTACTTTGTTATCGTATTCCAAAGAATGCCGGGGCAAGACCTCTTTGCTGTTGGATGCTCTCAATGATGATGCCCTGGCTTAGAAATCGCTTCTGCGAATCTCTTTACGAAATTCACCTCCTCGTCATGGAAGGTGCCGAGACCCTGCCCCTTGGTTTGCTCCGCTTCGCCTCATAGGTCTTCATCTGTTGGCATATCCTACTGGATGCCTTATCCAAATGGTTTGATGCCATCTGAATGGATTCCATCACCTTATAGGCAGGGCCGTTCTTTTGGGTGCTCTCGCGATACTGTTTTTCGATAAAGCTCGTCCACTTCCCCTCTTCTTCGTGACCCATACCCTTTATGAGAACCCCCATCTTGAGCTGATGTGGGATTTCCAGCAAGGACCATTTCACCTCGCCCACGGCCAGGATCTTGTCCCCTTCCAAATCGATCCCTATGTTCAAATCGTACTTCTTCTTATCCCCCATTAGCTTAGTGGCGATCGGGATCATCCGGGGGATTTCTGAGTTCATTCTTATTCCCAGGCCTCGTAGTGAAACATCCATGGTTTCCCCGGAAAAAAAGGTGTTGAACTTTCTCCGCCCTGCGATATCGACGAGACCGAAATGGACGGGAAGGTTCACGTCCAGTCTGGGATATGCTCTTCTTCCAACCCAATCGTCCTGCATGCCTTTGACCCTTATGTGCTCGCATGGGTATTGAATCAAAAAACATGCCAAAAAGGGAAAATAGACGACTCTAGCCGATTGAATCCACCCGATTCATCATTATTCCCCGGGAATAGATAATCTTGTATAAAAAACTCCCCTTCTGGAAAGGGGACTTCGTGGAGATTGATAAAACCGAGGGTTCCAAATGGTATTTTTTGCATAAGCTCTGTAAAAATTTCACATGCACCGATGAAATTACACAGTGGGTGCGATTGCATTCAGGACAGACAAGATCTGTGCGTTGCCGCAGGTAATGGTTATGGAGATGAGCTACATACCGAGATCTTTCAGGAATTTCTCGGATTTCAGTTCCTTATTGATATGGTGCCGGATGAATTTGGAGAGAATGGTTTCGCTTTCCCGAAGGGCTTGCTTTGAGAATTTCAGCCTAGGAGTTTTAGATAGCTCCATTTCCATTGCGGCTAGCAATATTCTAGCCGTTCCCGGGGAAATAGCTGGGAGGTCATAATATCCCCGGGAGCATCTTTGGCAAAGCAACCCCCCTTGCTGGACACTGAAATAAGCCGGTTCGCCGAGCTCGACTGTTCCATGACAGCGTAGGCATCTGTCCAACCCCGGCCGATAGCCCAAGAGAGAGAGCAGGCGGATTTCGAAGATTCTCAGGATTTGAGCCTCAGCTTCATCATCGCTCAAGAGGGAGAGGAAGGCCTTGAGCATATTGAACAGATCCGGGTTGGCCTGCCTCTCGGCAGTCATCTCTTCCACGAGTTCAACGAGGTAGCATCCAAAGGCAATCTTTCGGAGGTTTTCTCGTATGGCGGGGAAGGTGTCGACAATATCGCATCCTTCTATTCTTACCAGCCCCGATTCCTTCTTATCAAAAAAGATCAGTCTGCTGAGGGTAAAGGGCTCTAGTGCATTGGAAAAACGCCGTTTGCTCTTCTTAGCGCCTTTGGCGATCCCCTTGACCTTTCCGTAATCAGAGGTATAGAAAGTGACGATTCGGTCGGATTCCCCATAATCGAGGGTTTTAATGACGATTGCCCATGTCTTGCATTGGCCCATAGGGAAGGATTCAGTGAATGAGATATTTTAGGAAAAGCGTAGCGACCCCGAAATAGACGAGGATGCCTGTGATATCGTTGGCAGTGGTAACGAAGGGGCCCGATGCGATGGCCGGGTCCACCTTTATTTTCTTGAAGAAGGCCGGGGTCAACGTACCCATGGTTGAGGCGATGGTCATGGCGACAACCATTGCAATACCTACTACCAACCCAATGGTTGGATTCCCGTGCCAGAAATAGGCCACCAACCCAACGGCAACACCACATGCAGTGCCCATGATGACCCCCACCCGAAATTCTCGAAACAGAAAGCGCCTCATGCTATCGAAATCAACCCTCCCCGTGGCGAACCCTCGGACCATGATGGAGGAAGATTGAACCCCCACATTTCCTCCCATCGCCGTAATCACGGGGATAAAGGTAACCAGGGCCAAAACGTCCCTTATGGTTACCTTAAAAATCCACAGCAGATATCCGGTAATCAGTCCTCCGAACAGATTGGTGAGAATCCAGGGAAGCCTCAGTCGGGATACTTTGAGCACATTGTCCCGATAGACGAATTCATCCTCGTGGGTTCCCGCCATTTTCATGATATCCTCTGTCGCTTCCTCCCGGATAACATCGATGATATCATCGACGGTAATGATTCCAACGAGCTTATTCTCCTCGTCGACGACGGGAACGGCGAGGATATCATACCTCTCTACTACCCTGGCCACCTCCTCCTGATCCATGTGGGTTCGTACGCTGATGACGTCATGAACCATAATCTCCCTGAGTTTTTTGGTGGGAGGGACAGTTATCAGCTGTCGAAGGGAGATAACCCCAACGAGATGACCCCGGTCATCCACAACATAAACGTAGAAGACCATTTCTGCTTCTGATGCCTTTTGAAGAGCTTCGATGGCCTCTTTGGCCGGTGTCTCGTCGGTGAGGGCAAAAAAATCGGGGGTCATAATCCGACCAGCAGTGTCCTCCTCATAGCTGAGAAGGTCCTCGACTTGGTCTGAGTGCTTTTTTGCCATTAGGCTTAAGATCTCTTCGGCTAACTCTTCCGGCAATTCGCTGATGAAATCAGCCCTGTCATCTGAGGACATTGCCTGCAGGATCTCCGTAATCCGATGCTTTTCCATTCCCTCTAGCAGCTGAGCGCTACTTGTCTTGTCGATTTCGCTCAATACTTCGGCCGCCTTTTCCGAATCCTCGATCAGATCGAAGATTACCCTCTGTTCTCTCTCGTTGAGATACTCGAAGAGGTGAGCAATATCAGCGGGATGAGTCTTATGGACGATCCGTTTCAAGTTTGCCGAAGCTTGTCTTCGGATAAGCCTTCTCGTTGTTTCCGATAGGAGCTGTAATTTTGGTCCAGCCATTTCCTCCCCAATGACCTACCGAATAGATTCTACTGGAGACCGAAGCACTTGTGTCCCGGGGGGTATCGTGAAGGTAAACAGGGAATCCGAAAGGTTACGGTCTATCTTGATACCCGAGAAGCGGATTCGATTTATATTCTCGAAAGCGTCGTAGATATCGGTCTGAACGATGAGGAATCGTTTGGGGTCTATTCTCAGGACAAGCCTCTGGATGTCGGCTTGGGGTTCAATGGGAACCAGATCCAAGAGATACCAGGAGTTCTCCCTTTGGCTCTCACCCGTGGGGTTTTGAATGCGGAAGTCGCGTCTGAGGTCGCCCTTCCCGGAGAGAAAAGCTGTGGGAATCTTTGCTCGCATCGTCTTCGAAATTTCTCCTACGATCACTTGGTTGTCGTCGGGCTGATAGTGCCAAATCATGGACCCGTCGCTGACTATTTCTTGGCGGTGGGGTTTGCGATATTCCCATCTCATCATTCCCGATTTCTTGAAGTAGACCCTTCCCTCGGCCTTCTTGACCCGATTGAGCGATATGTTGGTATACTCCTGAGCAAATCGGGCTTGAAAATCCGTGATTTGATCGTAATTCCGCTGAACCTTGGTAATCAGCTCTTCGACGGAAAGACCATAGCATTCCAATACCAAGCCGAAAAAGGTCATGAGAGTAAATGTGCCAACCTTTTTCATAGCCTTTGTCATGGATTTTTCACCTTTATCTCTTATGGATTAGGACCTCCCTCGGCTTTACCCCATCCGATGGTCCTACGATCTCTTCTTCCTCCATCTTCTCGACAATCCGGGCAGCGCGATTATAACCGATCCGGAACCTTCTCTGGATGAGGGAGATGGATGCCTGTCCTGTCTCCGCTACAAAGGCTACAGCTTCATCATATTTGTCATCATATTCCTCTTCTTCTTTACCGGTTCCCTTGGGCTTTTTCTCCTCCAAGATTGATTCATCGTAGAAGGGCTTACCTTGATTTCTCAAAAAGTCCACCATCCTCTTGATCTCACCTGGGGAGACCAAGGCTCCATGAACCCGCTGCAACTTCGAACTGCCGGGGGGTAAGAAGAGCATATCCCCCATCCCTAGGAGGTGTTCTGCGCCAATAGTATCCAAGATGGTTCGGGAATCGACCTTTGATGAAACCTGGAAGGAGATGCGGGCGGGAAAGTTGGCCTTTATGATTCCCGTCAAAACATCGACCGAAGGCCTCTGAGTGGCAAGAATGAGGTGGATTCCCACTGCCCGGGCCATCTGGGCCAATCGTGTGATGGATTCCTCTACCTCCCTCGATGAAATGATCATTAGGTCGGCCAGTTCGTCGATAACCACAAGAATATAAGGGAGTTTCTCTTCTCTCACTGCCTCCGGCGTATCCCCCTGGGCATCAGACGTTTCCTCCCTCATCTCACTTTCGATCTTTCGATTGTACTGTTCAATATTCCGCGCACTCATGTTGGCGAGAAGGGAGTATCTCCGTTCCATCTCTTCGACCAGCCACATGAGACCCATTGCGGCCTTTTTAGGGTTCGTAACTACAGGGAGCAGGAGGTGGGGGATATCCTCGTAAGCCGACAACTCCAGCATCTTGGGGTCGATCAACAGAAACTTTACGTCTTCCGGGGTAGCCCTGAGAAGAACGCTGCAGATCATGGAATTGATGGATACGCTCTTACCCGAACCCGTTGATCCGGCAACCAAGAGGTGAGGCATCTTGTCCAAATCAATCACGAACGGGTCCCCCGAAATATCCTTTCCCAATGCCAGGGC
>CAYFXL010000034.1:0-22075 GCA_964346945.1 uncultured Syntrophobacterales bacterium | reverse complement strand
ACAAAGACCAAAAGAAGGAGGAAGAAAAAAGTGATCGCCATTAACACCAACGTAATATGGGGAAGGAGATCTCGGTTTTTCTCCCTATTCTGCCAAACGACAACGGAGGCGAAGAGGGAAAGGAGCCATGCCCAAAGAAGGAGGGAACCCTCCTGTCCCGCATAGAAGGCCGTTAACGTGTATGTGAGAGGAAGGGCACGGTTGGTATACCGCGCCACGTACTCGACTTGGAAATCCCTGGAAATCAATGCGTAGATCAATGCCACGGATGCGACGGTGAGAAATCCCAATACCGCGATAACCCCGTTTTCCGAACTAATGACTAGTTCCTTCCTCTGTCCTTTCGCGCCAACAATGGACGACAGGCCCGAATAGGCCGTAAACATCAGGGCGAGAATCAATGAGAAATACCCAATCTCAACCATGTTCTCCTCTTGGACCACCACGCGTCGGCTGATGTCCCTTCAGGATCCTCTTCAATTTTTCCTCGTTTACCCTGTAGGTAAAGGCCCGCTCGCCGTTTACAAAGACGACGGGAATTTCCTCCTTAAACCGTTCGTAGAGGTCATTGCTCGATTCGATATCGATCTCCCGGAATTCAAAGCCAATCTCCTTCAGTACCTCTAAAATAATGCCCCGGGCGACATCACATAAATGACATTCCTTTTTTGTGTACAACTGGACTTCGAGATCCATGGTGCACCGGGAAAAATCCTTTCCTAGGTCCTTCGATTCATACGTTCGATGACGAGCTTATTCACTCAGGGCTTAATGCTGCCCTCGGTCATGAACTCGGGCGGAATGGAGTGAGCAATATTTTTGAAACAAGTCGCCAAAATACATCACCGTAATTGCGAATCGAAGCACTAAGCTTGACACACCTGCTCATAATCCACCAACTCGGTGATGGAGGCAGCCTTGCCGCAGAGGGGGCAGTTTTCATCCCTTTCTATGTTGAATTCCTTGAAGTCCATATCCAATGCGTCAAACACTAAAAAACGTCCAATGAGGGGGGTCCCCTGACCCGAAATGATTTTCATCGCCTCGAAGGCCTGAACCATGCCGATGATCCCGGCTATTGCACCGATCACCCCGGCCTCTTGACAAGAGGGGACTGCGCCAGGCGGTGGAGGGTTAGGAAAAATACATCGGTAGCAGGGCCCCTTGAACCAAGGATGGAAGACAGTAGCTTGCCCATAGAATTTGAGAATCCCTCCCAAGACTAAGGGCTTCCTCTCGAAGTAACAGGCATCGTTGATCAAAAACTTCGTGGGGAAATTGTCGCTCCCATCGATGATTACATCATAAGGCCTGATGATTTCCCGCACGTTCTCGGAAGTTACCCTCGCCCGATAGGTCCGAACTTTCACTTCTGGATTGAGGGCCTTCAACTTTTCCCTGGCAGAACGAACCTTTTCCCTACCCACATCCTTGGTAAAATGGAGGAGTTGCCTGTGAAGATTGGAGAGGTCCACAACATCTGAATCTGCGATCCCTATGGTTCCAACGCCTGCCGAAGCCAAGTAAAGGGCGGCGGGAGAACCTAACCCGCCGGCCCCCAAGATGAAAACCTTCCCCTCTTTTAGCTTTTCCTCTTTCATTCCGGCCCACTGAGACGAAAAGGTTTCCCCAAGAATGACCCGACCAGGAGTTGATTCTGATCCGCCAGCGATGGCGGGTATAATGGAAAGGCTATCCCCATCATTCACCGGAGTTTCCATATTCTCCATGAAACGGATATCCTCATCATTCAGGAAGATGTTGATAAATCGTCGCACATCCCCCTTCTCATCGCAAAGCCTCTCCCTGAGTGGGGGGTAGGCTGAGATCACCTGCTGTATCACTTCGCCAACCGTGTTCCCCGTGCTCTGGACAACATCTTTTCCCCCCGTGAGGGATTTAAGGGGGGAAGGAATTCTCACTTCAACGCTCATCTTCTAGCCCTCCCTTGGATGGCCTGGTTTGATTCCTCATGCTTTAGGCTTAAGTATCGATCTCCCCGGTCAGGAAAAAGGGTCACGATCACGCCTCTTCCGATCTCCTCGGCCAATTCCGAGGCGGCCGCCATGGCGGCTCCTGAGGAATGTCCGACAAAAATGCCTTCCTTCAGCGCAATCTCTTCCGTCATCCGGTAAGCCTGCTCGGTACTTACCATGATCTTCCTATCCAAAAGCTGTTCGTCGTAAATGCCGGGCACAATGGAGGTCTCCATGTGTTTCAACCCCTCGATTCCATGGAGAGTTTCTAATGGTTCCACCCCAATGATCTCAATCCGCTCATTCAACTCCTTAAGTCTCCTCCCGGCACCCATCAATGTCCCGCCGGTTCCCACGCCGCAGACGAAATGGGTAATTCGCCCGTGGCTCTGTTGGAAGATTTCCATCCCCGTGGTCTCATAGTGAGCTTGAGGGTTGGAAGGGTTATTGTATTGGTCTAAGAGGAAATACTTCTCGGGATCTTCCTCATAAATACGGTGGGCCTCCCTCAATGCCCCGTCAGAACCCTCCAATGGATCCGTGAGCCGAACACATGCTCCACAGAATGCCTGGATTATGCATTTCCTCTCTACACTGGCGTTGGCTGGCATCACCAACTCCAATTGGTACCCCTTCACCGATGAAATCATAGCATACGCGATTCCCATGTTGCCAGAGGTGGAATCGAGGAGAACTTTCTCCGGGGTCAGAAGACCGGATCTCTCGGCATCCTCTATGATCTTGAGGGCCGGCCTGTCCTTTACCGATCCCCCCGGGTTGAAGCTTTCCATCTTGGCATAAATCTCCACTCCTCCAGAATTCAACCCGACCCGATCAATCTTTATGAGGGGAGTGTTTCCGATGCACTCCAACACGGATTTGACGGATGTCTCCAGCGACAGCTGCCTCAGCTCCGAGCCGAAAGCCTGAATCCACCTATCCATGGGAATCCCCATCCCTCATTAGAAGCGCAATGGTAGGGTGTTCCCCGCACACGGGGCATGCCCTATCTCGCTCAATCGGTTTCTGTTGAAACCTCATGTGAAATCCATTCCAGAGGAGGAGCTTGCCTTTTAAGATGTCCCCCTTTCCCACAAAAAACTTGAAGATCTCCGCGGCCTGGATTAACCCCATCAGTCCCCCCATGGCGCCTGAATACCCGTTCTTCTCCGATGCATTGTCGTCAAGCCCAGGCTCCGGAAAGGCACACCGGTAACACGGACCTTCTCCCGGAAAGACGCTCATCGCCTTGCCCCCATCTCGCGTCATCTCAGCGATAAACAGGGGCTTCTTCTCGGAGTAACAGGCATCGTTCAGGAGATAGCGCGTGCGGGAATTGCCGCTACATTCCAAGGCAACGTCATAATTTTTGAGAATATCCATGGAGTTCTCGGCATCTAACTGAATGGGATAAGCCTTGGCTGATACGTCGGGATTAACCCTCTCAACCATTTTTGCCGCCGATTCAGCGCGGTTCTTCCCCAAAGAGGATACGGTGTGTAAAACTTGACCCCCCAGATCTCCATGGGTTACGGAACGGGGATCTACAATTCCCAATGTACCCACCCCTCCGGCGGCCAGATACATGGTAGCGGCGGAGCTCAGAGGCCCACCCCCCACAATCAAGACCTTCCCCCGGCGTATTGCGGCCTGGCCCTTTTCCCCTACCTCGGGCAAGATGATCTGACGGCTGTATCGATCCAACTGTTCTCGCGTGAAATCCAGATCCCTCAGGATCTCAAACCCCGATCTCTTCCAGCTTGCAATTCCTCCCCGCAAGGAAACAACATCTCTGTATCCCATATCCATTAAGGTCTTGGCGGCAAAGCCCGAACGAACCCCCGCGGCACAATACACCACAATGGGCTTCTCTTTATCCGGAATGAGCTCCTCCACACGCATCTCCAAGAAACCCCGGGGGAGCAATTCAGCTCCAGGGATGTACTCCTTTCTCACCTCATCTTTCTCCCTGACATCCAATAAGATGGTCTCTTTTTCCTTGGTCATCCGCTCCGTCAGTTCTTCGGGCGATACTTCTCTTATCTTTCCCTTTATATCCGACCACATCTCTTTAAAACCTTTGCCCATTTCCCCAGCCTCCTAATGATGGGCTATAAACCCCGATTGATTACCCGGATAGGCTCGATATGGATTGCATCCTTCCCAATTCTGAAACCCCTTACTGAAGTCTCCCCTTCTTTTAGGGAAATGATGACGTAAGCAATGTCAGGATAGAAAGCCAACCTTACATCCCTCTCCGAGGGAAAGGGTATGGTATGGGGGTGGGAGTGGTATATGGCCACCATATCCAGTCGTTCCTTTTCGATCTCCCTAAAAACCTCAAGTTGCTCCTCCGGAGCCATCAAGAATGTGGTCCTCGACTCGTCCGCATTCCTCATCTCGTATATCCGACGTACCGTCCTCCCCTTTCCCGCTAAGATTCCACAACACTCCAGAGGGGCCGCCCGTAAGGCATGATTAACCATTTCCTGGAAGATAATCTTAGGAATCCTCACCATGGGTGACTCGCCTCATGGCTCCACGACTTCATTCGATTACATCCATCTCGATGGGGTCAACCCTCACCCCGAGCCCCCTCAGATACTCCACGGCCTTCTGGTACTCCTCCTCTTCTCCCGTCATCTCAAGAGCCATAATCCCCATCTCCTCGGTGACGCTGGCCGTCCTGATGTTTGTCACCACCTCAAACTTCCTCCCCACGTTATAGACCACCGGCTCCTTGATGAGGTCTTGGGGAAAGGTAAGGTAGACCTTTCTTTTCACATGACCACCCGACATCTCCTGCTCCTTTCCGGCCACTTACTGTAATCTCTCTTCATTTGTCACTCGTTGAAAGTCATTGATATTGGGTTCGATAACAACCGGCTGACCGATCTCCCCCATAACCGCCTCTTGGGTCTTGAGACCGTTCCCCGTTATGCAGATAAGGATCGACTCATCCCGGGGGATGATACCCTGTTGGATCAGTTTCTGGGTTACCCCAACCGTGACACCACCTGCGGTCTCGGTAAAGATGCCTTCGGTTTGGGCCAGAAGCTTCATTGCCTGAATGATCTCCACATCCGTCACATCCTCTCCCCACCCCTCGCTTTCACGCATCACCTTGAGGGAGTAGTAGCCGTCCGCGGGATTTCCTATGGCCAGGGATTTGGCAATGGTACGGGGCTTCTGCGGCCTTATGAGGTCCTGCCCCTCCTTCACTGCTGTTGTGATGGGGCTGGATCCACAGGCTTGCGCACCGTATATCTTTGAAGTTCCCCCATTCAGGAACCCCAACTTCTCCAGCTCCTTAAACGCCTTCCATATCTTGGTGATTAATGAACCTCCGGCCATGGGGACAACCACATGTTGGGGGACGTTCCAGCCCATCTGCTCAGCGATCTCAAACCCGAAGGTCTTGGATCCCTCCGCATAAAAGGGCCTCAAGTTGATGTTCACAAAACCCCATCCGAGGCCCTGTGCGATCTCACTGCAGAGCCGATTCACGTCATCGTAGCTTCCCCTGACACCGATGAGCTTTGTCCCATAAATGAGCGTCCCCAGGATTTTCCCCTGTTCCAAATCGAAAGGGACAAAGATATAGCTCTCTAGGTCCGCAGAGGCAGCCAATGCGGCTACAGAATTTGCGAGATTCCCCGTAGAGGCACACGCCACCACCCCAAAGCCGAATTCTTTCGCCTTAGAGAGGGCTACTGAGACGACCCGATCCTTGAAGGAGAGGGTGGGATAGTTCACGGAATCGTTCTTGATGTAAAGCTCCTTGACCCCCATCACTTTGGCCAAACGGTGCGCCTTGATTAATGGGGTGAAGCCCACCTCCAAACCCACTGTGGGCTCATGATCCAAAGGAAGGAGTTCCCTGTACCGCCACATGGTCTTGGGCCTACGCATGATCTCTTCCATCGTGAGCCGCTCCTTGATTTCATCGTAGCGATACATGACCTCTAGAGGGCCGAAGCAAAACTCACATACGTAGATGGGAGAAACATCGTATTTCCTGCCACACTCCCTGCACTGTAAGCCATCAACAAACTTCATCGAACTCCTCCTCAAATCATTTCTTACTAAATTAATAAAGAATTATACAAAAAATGAAGGGGATGAAACCACCCCCTCCAACTCAACCGAAATCATAAACGGTGCTTAGGGTGGCCATACATCTTCCTTTTCCTCAACCAGAAGCATGTCAGACATGTCCATTGCCAGGGAGATCCCCCTAAATGTAATACATTAAGCTTTGACTGTCCTCCTTACGAATGCCCAAGATTTCCGCCTTCTTACAGAGGTCATGAATGGTAACGGAGTCGAAGAAATCCTCCAATTTTTCCCCTGCCTCCTTCCAGACGAGTCGGGTCACGCACTCGGTGATACGGTCGCAATTCTTCCCCGATCCCTCTGCCTCAATGCAAAAAACAGGGGCCAATCCTCCCTCTGTCACCCGAACAATAGCGCCCACCGTAATTTCCTCAGGCCGTCTGGCCAGCGAATACCCCCCTGCAGGACCCCTCTTGCTGACCAGGATATCTCCATTTCTCAATTTCTGAAAAATCTGCTCCAGATACCGGGGGGAGATCTCCTGCCTCCTGGCGATATCCTTAATCTGTACTCCTTTTCCCCCGCCATGGTAGGCGATATCGAATACAGCCCTCACCCCATAACGGCTTTGGGTTGATAATCTCATAACATAAACATTAACATTATTTACTAAATTAATCAAGAATAATTTGAATAATTTAACAAAATTCCCCATTTCTTAGGGGACAATCATGGGGGCAACCCTCGCCCAGATGGAACCTCATCTTTTAAGGTCATCCAAATAATCCCTCACCTGCCAATGCGCGTTCCTCAGCGCTTTCTTTTCTATCTGTCGGACCCTCTCCTTGGAGATGCCGAACTTCTTTCCGATTTTTTCCAGTGTCTGAGCCGAATCCTTTCCTATGCCGAATCGCAATCGAATGATCTCTTTCTCCCTCGGGTTCAAACCTTTCAGAGCCTTCTCGGTCACATGGGCCAAATCCACGTCTTGGATTAACTGTTCAAAAGGGACGATTGCCTCTTTATCAACCAAGACTTCTCCCAGGGATCTTCCTCCCTCATCCAGGGTAGCCTGCAATGAAATCGTCTCCTTGGTCACATCCGTTATTTCTTTTAGCTTCTGCGGTGACACTTCCATCCTGCTGGAGATCTCATCCTCGGTGGGCTCCTTGTCGGTCTCCCTGAAGATATCATAGGAAATATTCCTCATCTTCTGTTTTATTTCCAACACATAGTTGGGAACTCTTATGATTCGGGATTTATCGGAGATGGCCCTGAGAATGGCCTGCTTAATCCACCATGAAGCATAGGTGCTAAACTTGCAACCCTTGGTGGGATCATATTTGGAAACGGCCTTAATCAGCCCCACATTCCCCTCCTGGATGAGGTCTAGGAAGGGAAGCCCTCGATTGATGTATGCTCTGGCGATGTTGACCACCAACCTGAGGTTCGAATTGATCATTTCGTATTTTGCCTTCCTAACTTCAGCCTCGACCTCCTTGAGTTTCGTGAAGGTAATTTTCCATCCAGCACCGTCGTTCTCCGCCAATTTTTCCAAAAACACTATGATTTCCTGAAGAGACTTACCATCGAAGCTTTGGTGGTTTGCGGAACCGGATTTCCGGAGACATTTCGCCATCAAATTCTTTATTCGCCTTTCACCAACCCGCACCTTTCTTGCCAATTCCAATTCTCTCGCATTGGTTAATAGCGGAATCTGACCGATCTCCTTAAAATACGAAATCCCAATTCCACCCGTTTTTTCAAAAGGAGTATAGTTAGTTTTGTGATCTATTCCGACGGAAACCAAGGCGTCCCATTTTCGGTCGGCGGTCATGCCTCTCCCCTTTCAGGAATTACCCGATCCTTTGAGATAAAGCCTATTTTATCCTTCACCGGAACCCTGCGAGAGTCCACTCCTTCCATCACACTCAGGCTTGGACCCCTTTTTTGGCGATAGCCTTGCTTTTTGAGCTCAAAAGATGAACTTCCTCTAATGGCACCTGGGCGGCTTGTGACCGTACGTCTCCTGACTCACCTGGGCGAGCCTGTTCAAGAAACGCTTCCACAATCCCTGTTTTTTCGAAATCACGTACCTTTCAGGATCTCTGTCAAAGGCATCATAACAGGATAGGGCACAGAAGTAGAACCTCTGTCCCTTATACTCCAGACTGGCAGTGGCCTGGGACTCGCTCACCTTCATGCCGCAGATGGGATCCCTCACCATGGTCATTACCTCCTGGTATTTAATGGGAACTCTGTTTCTTCTCCTCATCTTCATTACCGTGCTCTTACTCGTGGGAAGAAGATTGAGTTTGGCCTCCATGACGCAACGCATTCCAAATAAGTGTGAGGTTGAGAAGAGAAGGAGCATATTTGATACAAAGAGTAGAATTCGTCCTGGGTTTTCCGCTCAATAGTATGTTTCTTCCCCTAGAATGATCTCATACTTCACTGTTTCGGTTGGGCCTAAGGAAGGAAATGACGGGATAGCCTTCTTATACCCTAACCAATTGAACCCGATCGAATTTTTTCCGTCGGATGACATTGCTCGTATCCACACCGATCTTATTGTCTGCGATCTTAAATCTTAATTGGATAGATATCCAATGGTCTGGGTGGGGGACCTGCTAGGACCTCACCAAATGCGTTAAACTCGGCACCATGGCAGGGACATTCAAACACTTTCTTTTGCTGATTCCATCGGACGATACAGCGGAGATGGGTGCATATCGCCGAGATCGCCAGCAACCCTTTATCCGTCCTGTTGTCCTGTTAATGAAGACCTTTTCCCTCCTGAATACGACCATCTTTCCGACTTGAAAATCGTCGATTTTCCCGGCAATCAAGAGCTTCACGGTTTTATCCCCTCTGACTTTGGGCCAAAGATAGGCGAGGGTTCCACCAATCAGTTCCCCCACGAAGACGGCAGTTGCCGCAATCCATCCATACCCAATAATTCTTCTTCGAGGAATACCTTTGCCCTCTTCAGCCATCCCTCTCCCTTGATACCCAGGACTTCGGGCTCATTTCACTGCCAATGAGTCTTGACGAACCAGCTTAACCCGAGATCTGATACATCCTTTCCCTGTGCCTCAAAGCGATCATCACACCAAAGGAAATCACGATCGCCGCGAAGCCCAATGTCTGAGCCGCCGAGATATTCCCAAAATAGGTGAGCTTATCAGCCCTGAAATATTCCACAAAGATCCGGATGGAGGAGTAGAGGATTACATACAGTAGGAAGAGAAACCCGTTGAAGAAATGCTTTTTCCTCAATTTCCACAGGACCAAAAATATGCCCAAGTTGAAACCCAGTTCATAGAGCTGGGTGGGATGGAGGGGTTGGCCCGGGAACATCTGTCCCGCGGGGCTATCCGGCCCGTAGACCAGTCCCCAGGGCAGCGTTGTGGGATAACCATGAGCATCACCGTTGAGGAAACAGCCCATCCTACCGATGGCCTGCCCCAGGATGAGCGAGGGGGCAAAGGTATCCGTCCATTTCCAGAAGGGTATCCTTTTCCTCCACGTGTACAAGATGGCCGCGACAATCCCGGCGATTATGGCACCATGAATGGCCAGACCTCCTTCCCAGAAGGCCAGAAGCCTCAACGGTTCGGCCAAAAAAGAACTCAGGCCAGAAAACAGGACGAAATAGATCCTGGCGCCGATGACCCCCGCAATTACAACGAAGAAAGAAAAGTCTTGTATGTCTTCCCTCTCAAATCCCTTCCGCACCCCTTCCTTTCCCGCCAGCCATAGACCCACCAGGACCGCAGTAGCGATCATCACGCCGTACCATCTTATCGTGAAGGAGCCTATCTCAATCAGGACCGGATGCATGATCTCCTCCTCGGTTCAATCCGATCACGTTAAAGGTCGTCCTCGGATTGATTTTTCATTCATATTTTCCTCATTCGCCTCTCACGGCAAAACCTCTCCCGCACCGTTGTTAAAAAGAAAGGGAAAGAATCCGGGAACCCGCTTCTTATAGTTTAGATAGTGCTCGCCGAAGCTCGTTTCCATCTCCTTCTCCTCCCTCTTGGCTAACCTATAGTATGTCCCCATCAGGATAGGCCAGCTCAAAAGCGTGGCGATGGTGGGCCACTGGATCAGCAATCCCACCGAAACCAGAAATAGCCCGGTGTATTGAGGATGTCTCACCCATGCGTAAATCCCGTCTGTGACTAATCCTCCGTGGGTGCTATGGATCTTCCTCCATCCAATTCCCATGATGAAAAAACCCAAAAGCATCAGACCATTGCTGATCAGATGGATGACGGCTAACATCACCCCACCTCCCCCTAGGAAGGTTAAAAGGAGGTGGCCGCTCTCATGGGAAAAAGGGTCTAAAGCAGGATACTTGCTCCCCAGAAGAGAGGTGAGGATGAAGACCGTCAGGGGAAAACCGTACATCTCCGTGAATAAGGCAATGATGAAGGCTGTAAATACTCCCATCGATCTCCATTCAAATTTTCCCCTGGGAGCGAGAAAGCTCAGGGCGAAAAAAAGGAAAAACAGGGCGTTGGCAATCACCACCCCCCACATTCCGTAATGATACTGATCCATTCCGATAACCCCCTACGTATGAAAATTGATTCTTGTCCCTATCGGATAAAAAGCAAAGCGCATACCAACTACAATCCTCAATCTTCAATCGACCCCTTTCACTCATAACCGATTGATATCATTCACACTATTTTTACAAACAAAAGAAGCAACCCAAAATTCCTCTCCGGGTCGCCTTCCCTGATGCATAAATTTTTCGCGCTTATGATGGGTTTCCCTCCTATCCCTGGGCAATTTCTTCCCATGGAAACAGAACCACCATCGTATCCTGATATTTCCTCAATCTATTAGGGAATCCTTCCGATGACATCCCTGATAACCTCCCTTGCCAGGGGAGGATCGACGGCCAGCCAGATTACCTTGCTTCCCTTTTGGAAAAAATAGTTGGCCTGGCCCATTCCCACCACGAAATACACCGTCATCCCCTGGATGGATATCTCCCTGAAATGCCAGAAATTCCCCTCCTCCCTCGTCTGCATTCTCTGGGCCATCTTCCCGATTCCCCCCGCCGCTTCCTTTTCGGAGTCGTACTCTGAAACCCAAAGCTTGGCCCTTCCATTTCCATAGGTCCCGATGTATCCCCTTCGGAAGTTAATCTGCTTTCCGTGCAATCGATCGATTTCTCGCTTCGCCTCCTCACCGGACTGAAATCGTTCTAGACTCAACGAACCGATGGACCGGGGGAGCACATCACTTCCAAAGGAAGGAGTAGTGAGAAGGAGCAGCAAAAAGCTACTGAACGAAAAGAC
Organism: uncultured Syntrophobacterales bacterium; assembly: GCA_964346945.1. Classification (GTDB taxonomy): domain Bacteria; phylum Desulfobacterota; class BSN033; order WVXP01. The sequence goes on along the minus strand of CAYFXL010000034.1, from coordinate 10,725 downwards.
CCTAACTCCCTTCATCCCAACTCTTCTCATTTGAGGGATGCCTACCCATTCCCCTTTCTTCAGTTCACCACAGGCAGGCTTATAGGGAAACCATATGTTAACAGGCTGTTGCCTAAACCCCTGGAGCGAACATTAAAAAATTTTTGCTAACCATTCTTAGTGAAGCGAAACGGCCGCAAATCTAATGTTTGAGCCCAAAGGGCGAGTTTTAGATTTGCAGTGAAGCGAACTTTAGAATGGTCAAAAATTCTTTTCAGAAAGCGAAAGGGGATTTGGGCAAAAGCCCCTTAAGCTTTCACTACGCCACCCAAACTAAGATTACGACTCCCAGGCCAATCATCGTCGCCCCCGAAAAAAAGTGCATCGCCCTCTTCCGCTTTCGTTCCCAATGTAATAATCTCCCGGTCTTCACCGTGGAAGAGGCAACAGCTAGGATGAAAACCAGGGGGAGCACGAACATCATATTATAGAGGGTGAGATATCCCAGGCCCCTGAAAAAGCTTATTTTGGACTGGAGAAGACCAATCACAGCCACATAGATCCCTCCCGAGCAGGGAAAGGTGCACAGTCCCACGAGAACGCCCAAAACGAAGGTGGCCGGAAAAGTTGCCTTGTAAGCCCAGTGAACGATAGCATTCTCACCGACCTTGGGAACCCGTAAGGTGATGGGCAGGTTGGGAAAAAAATAGCCCTTGAGGTGAATTACTCCCAACAGGATCACCAGGATTGCACCCACCTTTGCCATTAAATGCGGGGAGTCGCCAATGGTAAAAGCTTTGAGAAACCCAATTCCTATGAGAAAATAGGTGAGGTATATGGCGAGGATATACGTTATTCCCATCCAGGTTATGCTCTGCCTGGTTTTCTTGATGGTGAACAGGAAGACGATGAAAAACAACAAGACGGCAAAGGCACAGGGATTGATCCCGTCGAGAAACCCTGTCACCAGTAGGGTGGATAGGAGAATCTTCCCTTCGCCGGCTGCCATGGATGTGGGTGGCCCAAGATCATCCAAGGCTTTTGAGATGGGGACGTCGATGGAGAAGGTCTTGGGCTTTCCCTTAAAACCCCATACCTGATAGTGGGTCGGGGGTTTCATCTCATCCTGGTAGACGAGTATGCGCCTATATCGTTCCCTGATCTCCTTGGTCATGAGATCTTCTATGATCCCGTGGGGAACATGGCCTTCCAGGATAATGGATTCATTCACAAAAGTCGTTATATGACCCTGCATTTGCGCCGGTACGCCTAGTCCCCGCTTCAACTCCAAAAGCTCCCTTCGGTTGGCAGGTTCGTTCACATAATCCTTCTTGGTGATCTCGTGGACTCCCAACCTCCTTAGGAGGGGTGTCAGCGTTCCGTCAATGTAACCGCTGCAGCCCCTACAGGCTTCACTGTAATAGATGACGGCCTCCCCCTCCCCGAGGGTCGACGCTTCACCTCCGGAAACGTAGATGAACCCCGAAAAGAGAGGAAGCAGAAAAAGGAAAAGATACCCTATCACTGTTTCCTCGTTATCCGCCCCCGATGACCGTGGCGGTGATAAAGACGGTTTTCTCCGGGGTCCCCGGGTCGTTACTCCGAATGTATATACTCCTTCTCATGGGTACCACCTCTTCCTTTTTGAAAGAACGGTGGAGCGCCGGTTCGAAATTGACGATTACCTTGGCGGTCCCTCCGGGTTCGATCATCTTGGTGTCGATGGATGCCGTAGTACATCCACAGGAGGTGGAGACATGGTAAATTTCCAAGGCTGATTCTCCGATGTTTTCCACCGAAAAGGTGTGACTTACCTTGTTGGGAGGAATTTTTCCAAAATTGTATGTTTCCGGAATAACCTTGATCTTAGGGGGATTGTTCTCCTTCACATGGAAAGATCCGTCTTGAGAATTCAATCCCGTCGCGCTCAAAAAGAGGAGGCAACCCAGCAGGATTGCCCCTCCACCCAAGGAAATGAAGAATTTCCGTTTCATGGTTTTCCCCTCTTTCTCCCCACCCCAGGATTCAACTAACCTTCTCCAGGTAAACTTCTTATTGGACTCCGAAGGAGCTTATCTCGAGACGGCATCCATATCGAGTTGATCGACCTCTTCTCTGGAAGCCTCAATCCTGACAACTAACTTATTGGGCATACAGACGATCATCTCCCCTGGTCTCCCTATCCATCCCATCTGAGAACAGATACCCCTGGGGCAGATCTCCTTCTTCATGGGCAACATCCTAACCCTTCCCCCCTCCATCTCCAATCGTGCTTCGCCCTTCGGGAGGGCTATGGAAATCTGCCGGGAAGCGGTTATTTCGCTGAGCGGAACCCGCTCAACGAGTCTGTTGTCCACCTCGATGAAAACTCGCCTCTGACTTGATTGCGTTTGGGAAATCCTTAAAACGAAAAAAATCGAAAAGGTGAACCCGATCAGGGCTAAAATGAGGATCTTGTCACCCGTCGTAAAGAAGGAAAACACCTTTTTCAGTTCTATTTTCTTTCAACCCCCCCTCTTATGAATGACCTCGAACTTGTTTGGGCTCCCTCGTAGGTTCCTTGGGTTCCTTGACCAAGACTTCCTGCAAATTCCCTTCATAAACCACGAATCCCGCTGACCTCAATAAATCGTCCTCCCACTTCTCCATAACCTTCTGGTGCTCTTTCACCATGAGGTCCTTTTTTACCTGCTCACTCACCTCTTTAAAGGGGATCCCTTTTCTACTATCCATCTCCCTTATCTGCACGATGTAATAATCATCGCCAAATTCGAAGACCTCGCTTATGTCCCCTGGCTTGAGCGCGAATACCTTCTTGTGAAACCCGTGAAGAAGCATGTACTCGACTTGATTCCGGCACTCATAGACATCCACCTCCAGGAGGCCTCCCCTGGAAGCCGTCTCCTCATCATCGGAATACTTTCGAGCAACCTCGGCAAAATCCTTTCCCCTTTTGAATGAAAGGAAAGAGGGTTGCAGCTCTCCGTAAGCCTGCTTCGCCCTTTCGAAAGCCTTTTCCTTTTCCTCCTTCTTCTTACCTCCATTGATCACGATCATGCTGATCTTTGCCTTACCTGGGTACTGATAATTCTCCTTATGTTTTTGATAATAGTCCTCGACCATCTTATCGGTGATCTGGATCAACTCTTCCATCTCCTCTCGATGAAAGACGGGATAGAGGCTGGCCATGGTCAAAAACTCTATCTGCTCCTGATGCTCGACATGAATCATCTGACTGTACGTATCCTCTACGATCAGCTCCCTGTCGATCATACGATCCACGATCTTTTTCTGGTCCTCGAAGTCGTTATGGGCGAAATCGCAGAGCATCGGTGGCTCCCCCTTCTTGGTTTTCTCGTCCATTCCCTCCATATGGTGGCATTGATGGGAAGGGGTTTTTCGGGTGTACTCCGTGATGAAATCCTCAATCGTGTAAGGTTTACCGTTAATGGTGAAAAGAACTCTATCCTTGTTCTCCTTGAGATAATCCTCCCCTTTCTGCCATCGGTATTCCCTCTCGATTAGATCGCGGATCTCCTCATAGCGCTTGAAACGGCCCGGCTGCTTTTCCGAAACCTTGGCGATAGAGAGGGAGCCATTTTTCTTGAACACTTGACTGAACTCCCCCACCTCCAGGGAAAAAACTGCCTCGTCGAACTCCTTCCCATTTTCCCCCCGGGCAACCCACCTAGGCTCCATCCCCCCCTGGTTATCGCTGGAGTATCTCTTGGCAACGGTTTGGAACTCAGCCCCGGACCTCAACTCCGTCAGCGCGGCCTCCGCCCTTTCCCTTGCCACCTTTTCAGCCGGGCAGGTTGGGCAATCCTTCTTATCTTTATCAACTCTGATCTCGATCTCCTCAACCTTGATTCGTTCGGGAACTCGATACTCATCGCCATGGAGCCCCTCTTTGTGCCTCTGATAGAAGTCCCTCAGTTCTTCCTCGGTGACCTTAACCCTCAACACCTCGTGATTCCTCGTGATCGATGCCTCGCTGTGTAATTTCTTGACGTACTCCTGAGCCCGTGTGTCCACCTCCTTGGCCATTTTGGGGTGAATTTCCCGATGGAGTTGGACGAGCCTCGGGAACCGCTCGGATAACGGAACACCTTCCAGCCTCTTCTTCTGAAATTCGTAGCTCTCCCTCAGATCCCGATACTTCTCGTTTGAGTTGAGGATCTGCTCGTGGATTTTCATGTGTAAAAAGGACATATTCAGCTCATCTGTAATATTCCCCAGCTTCTCCCTTATGGGTGCACGAAGGTCGATCTTTTTCTGCTTGATGGTATGGCCGACGACCACGGGTAGTACCATATCCTTGATCAGCGCCTTTCGCCCCTCCATCCCTTGATAACGTCCCTTACAGCAGGGCATGAGCCCTTCAAACTTGGCCTTCAGTTGGTCTCTGGTGATCTCCCCTCCGTTGTAAGACGCGACCACATTGGGGTTGGGCGAGGGCGTATTGACATCCCCCCGCCCACATCCCGATGCCGCCAAAAGGGGGACTACCGCGATAAAAGGAATTATCCATCTCGGCACCATCTCGACACCTCCCCCTGCCACTATTTCACGAATTTGAGGTTAACCCTCTCCTTTTTCGAGTCGATAATAAACTTCTTTGCCTTGGCGAGAACCTTCTCAACAACCTCCAGGTAGAGCCGATATTCGGTGACTTCTTTTGCACCTCGATATTCCCTGAGCATGGCCGAGAACTTCTCCGCATCCCCGTGTGCCTGATTTATAACCTCCTCCTTATAACCCTCGGCAGCGCTCGTCATCTTGTGTGCCTTGCCCCTTGCCTCGGGGATGACGGCGTTCCAGTACCCTTGGGCTTTGTTTATCTTCTCCTCCCGTTCCTCCTTTGCACTGGCCACATCGCGGAAGGCCTGGGCAACTTCCTTGGGCGGGTTAACCTCCTGCAAATTGACGTTCAGGATGTATAATCCCGAACGGTATTCATCGAGCATGCTCTGGGCCTTATGGGCAATCATCTTCTGGATCTTGGACTTTGCGACGGTTAAGAGGTCGTCGACCAGCGCCCCCCCGAAAATCTCCGTGACGGCTGCCCGAGCGGCGTCGGGAACCAGGGAGTCGGGGTACATCGCGTTAAAGAGGTAGTCCGAAGCATCCTTGATTCGGTACTGGATGTTCATCTTGATCTCAAGGATATTCTCATCTCCTGTGAGGAATTGATTCCTCGCCGAGATGGGGGTTGGGCGCGGATTCTCTATTCTCTCAGAACGAGCCCCATGCATCCCATGGCCGCCATGTTCTTCTGCAGCGGGTGCCGGAGAAGAAGACCCCTTTTTAGGGAATAAGAGGCGCTCGCCTGATAGTGGTACGCCCACATCAACCCTCCTAATCTCCATGACGTTCACCTTCTCGATGGCCTCAAATGGCCAGGGAAGGTGATAGTGAAGCCCCTCTGTTATCTGCTTGCGGACTTCCTTGCCGAATATCCTGGCTACCGCCTCTTCGCCCGGCTCTACCGTATAGACGCCTGACAGCAGGTAGACGGTGAGAAAAGACCCAGTGAGGATATATCCCAGCCACTTTTTCCTCAAAGGGATATGCCTGAATGCTCCCTTGATATCATCTATAGGGCCGACCCCTTTTTCCGGTTTGAGAATGTGGAGGTAGAGGCTCCTCGCCTTTCTCCCCAGGTTCCTGGAAGCCAGGAGACCGCCCTCGACCATATCGCTGAACCGTTCTTTCCACTGAGCCCGCGGGGTTCCCGCCTCCTTAACCTCTTCTTCTCTTAGGACCTTCTTGGAACCCTTGGGCTTTTTCGACCGGTCATTCCTTTCCATCTTCATCCTCCTTATTCATCTCTCTTCGCGAGTGCCCCATCGGATTGCAGGCGCTCCGAAAATTTCAGAAGATCGGGATTGGATGTGTTGATAAATTTCAGGAGCTCCGAGTCCGCCGTCAATACCACGGTGGTTTTCCCGTCGATGAACTTCTCGTAGGACTCCAGCGTCCTGATGAGCTCGTAGAACTTGATATCCTTCTCGTATGCCTCCGCGTACGTCTTTATGGCTATAGCCTCACCTTCACCCCTAATCTTCTGGGCCTTCTCATAGGCTTCGGAAAGAATGATTTGTCTCTGTTTATCCGCGTCGGCCCTGATTTTCAAGGCCTTTTCAGTCCCTTCCGAACGGTATGCCTTTGCAATCCTCTCTCGCTCGGCCTTCATCCTCCTGAAGACGCTCAACTTGTTTCTCTCCGGGAAATTGAGCAGGGTAACCTTCACATCTGAGACCTTAATTCCATAATCCCTTGCTTTTCCGGCGACCTCTTCCTTCACCTCCACCATCATCTGGCCGAACTTGATCCTCACCGGCTCGATGGAGATAAGGGAGGAGAGGTCGTATTTCCCCACACCAATTCCGATCTCTGAGGACATGATATCCGCCAGCCTCGTTTCAGCCCCTGTCCTGTTTTTCACCGTCTTCATGTACCTGATAGGGTCCTCGATGCTCCAGACCACGTAACTGTCGACCATGACGTTCTTCTTGTCTTCCGTGAGATACTCCGTTTCACCCATCTCATAGGTCATCAGCCTGTCGTCGTAGCGGTTAACGCTCTGGATTGGATCGGGCCATTTCCAGTTCAGCCCCGCCGTTTTGATGGCCTTTATGGGATCACCGAACTGGGTAACGACGACGTACTCCCGTTCGTCCACCTGGAAAAAGATCAGCCCACTCGCCGCGATCACTAAAATCGCTATAACAATCATGAAAATCTTCCTTTTCATCTTCTTTTCCTCCTTCTCATTCAATGACGGTTTTCTTCACATCGTTTCCGAAGAACCACAGGTCCATGACCCCTTGTTTGAGCTCAGGGTTTATAAGCACTTTTTCCACAGGGGGAAGGGCCTTCTCCATTGTCTCAATGTAAAGCCTGGTCTCCGTAACGTCTCTCGCTTTTTCATGCTCCTCATGTTGGAGAACGAAACGCGCGGCTTCCCCTTGAGCATAATTAACGCGCTCGGACCTGAACCCCTCGGCCTCCATTACCACCGTCTCCGCTTTCCCCCTTGCTTCGGGGATGATGCTGTTCAGGTATCCAAGGGCCTCGTTGACGTAGGTCTCTCTGTCCTCCCGAGCGCTGGCCACATCCCGAAAAGCCTCCATCACCTCTGCAGGCGGGTCAGCCTGGAGCAACTGGATCCCTACGACACGGATACCTGAATCCCAACCATCCAGGGATGATTGGGTGAGCACCTTGGTCCTCTCCAAAACGGGCGACTTCGCCGTGGTCAATATGGAATCGATTCCCATCTCTCCCACAACTTGCCTCAGGGCCGATCTCGTTGCATCCCTGATGAGTTTTTCCGGGTTCTCCAGGTTGAAGAGGTAATCCGCGGCATCATTGATCTGATAATGAGTGGTGACGTTCACTTTAATCAGGTTCTCATCCCCGGTAAGCATCAGATACGAGCCCGTCTCCAATCTCCTGATGTCTTCAACCTTCACCCGGTCAACTGATTCGATGGGCCAGGGGAGGCGGAAATGGAAACCGGGCGGGACCTCTGCTCCCACCTTTTGACCGAAACGTCTGACGACTCCCCTTTCATTCCATTGGACGGTGTAGAAACCCGTCGAAAGGTACCCGAGCAATAGTACCAGTGACAATGTTGCGGCTGTCTTGGGCCTCCCCAGCCTCAGACCGCCTTCTTCTACATGGCACGAATAGTCAGCCGATACCTTTGAGGTAAGGGAAACCAATGCCCTTGTAAACAGCCGGAATCCCGTCTGGAGCACGAAGAGCGTAACTACCACCGCTGCAAGCATGTCCAGGTTTGTAAAGCCCACCAGGTAACCGGCCAATCCGATGATGACGGCGATCTCCATTACCACATGAATCCTGCAATGGTATCCGTCGGCAACCAAACTCGGAGAGTGGGTTTCTTGTCCCACGTAGATCTTAAACCGCGCCATCAGGTAGCAGATGGTCGCCCCCAAGATCGCCCCCAGGGTGACGATCGGAACATGGCTGAGCATCGGGATATGGGGCGAGGTCATCATCATAAACATCTTGTACGCCAGATAGAAGACGAAAAGGGAGATGAGCAGGGCAACCACATTCTCAATTTGACTAATTCCTCTCGTAAGCCTACTCTCTTCCTTCCTGGAGATGATGAACCCGACAAAGACTGCCAGCGAGACGAACAGCCCTTGGACCGAATGCCACCCGCTCATCTGGAGGGCCATGCTCCCTGAGATTCCGGCCAGGAAAAATTTCAGGGCGACCAAAAAGAGGTTTGCCCCGATGGCGATCAATAGTGCCTTCTCTTTTCTTCCCATAAGAGCCTCCTGCAATATGAACTTGGAAAGCATTTCCCTGAAACCGAATTTTCCGAGACGAAAATTCTTCAGGCTTGATGAAATCCACTGAGGAAATTTAGGAGGGAAGCCGGGGAGGTTTGAAGCGAGATAAACTAAGTTCCTGTGGGGAAAAGATGATGTCAATCAGAAGGAATAAACCGAGGAGGGGTAGTACAAAAAGAACGGACAATCCGATTCCGACATTGGTAACGGAATGGGATTGAAACGCACAGTTTACGTGCTGGAGGAAACCGATGCCATAATTTCCCGAAGGGCAGAGGTGGGAACACGTGGCAACATAAAAAACGCCCAAAGTCAAAACCGCCAGTAAAATAAAGAATAGAGGGTTCTTTCTTATGAGTTCCATAAATGGTGATCCATTCGGGAACACTTTGTTAACGGCATTAAGACCTGAGCAAAAACCATACCAAACTTCAACCACTTCCCTGAGAATCGAGAAATCAGAAAATGCCGCAAATCGCTCCAAATAGGAGGCGATTCTACGCACCTGAAAAGATGAGAGGCCTTTTTCCATTCCAAATATTATTCCTCTCCTGTTGTTCCCTCATTTTCTGACATTCTATGCACAGAGTCGCCGAGGGATTTGCCCACAGTCGCTTCCGGGTTATCCTTTCTTCGCAGTCCTCGCAGATACCAAATGTTCCTTCCTCGATTCTCCCCAGGGCCCGGTAAATCTCCTCTATCGCGTTTACCTTCCTCTCATGGAACTGAAAGAAAAGGTCCGCTTCAAATTCCATGCTGGCTTGATCCATCGAATCCGCGTTTCCATTCGCTAAACTGGGGAGTTCCTCGCCCCTGTGGTGATGCTCTAAAGCTTGAAGCTTTTTCAAGAGGATTAACCTGAAACACCGCAACTCCCTCTGTCCCATCTTTCTGTTCCTTACTTTTTGTCCTATCCCTTTTGAACTTGCCTCGTGTGGAAAAAGCAATCACTATACCAACCCTTCCACCTTGAGAAGGCTTCTGCTGGACCTATAGCTTAACTATGCGAAAGTATTTATCTGTTTCAACTCCTGAGCATAAAAAGGCCATCCGAAGAATCCCCCGGATGGCCTCATGGGTGTAAATTTTTTTTGCGCTTTTTACCCTTCGAGGCGTAAATTTGAGTAATTCCTATACACCTTTCTCCCCTTCCTGGATACCATACTCCTTCAGCTTATTCTGAAGGGTTTTTCGACTGATCCCCAAAATCCGTGCGGTTTGCGTCCGATTCCCCTCACTTTCCTCAAGGGTTTGAACGATCACTTCCCTCTCGACCTCCTTCAGAGTCATTCCCGATGGGACGGCAACCCTGGGCAGTTCGGCGCCTTCCGCCTCCTGAACGGCATGCGGAAGATCTTTTGGCGAGATATACTCACCTTGGCATAGAAGGACCGCCCTTTCGATGGCATTTTCCAGTTCCCGAATGTTTCCTGGCCAATCATACCGGATCATCAAATCCATGGTTTTGGGAAAAAACCCTTTGATGGGCGCCTGAGTTTTTTCACAATAGATGCTCAAGAAATGCTTCGCCAGAAGAGGAACATCCTCCTTTCGTTTCCTCAGCGTGGGCAGCTCTATGGGAACCACGTTTAACCGGTAGAAGAGGTCCTCCCTGAAATTTCCCTCCTTCACCTCTTCCTCCAGGTTCTTGTTCGTTGCGGCGATAATCCGGATATCGACACTGATGGTCCTCGTGCTACCAAGGGGCTCAAACTCCCTCTCCTGTAACACGCGCAGCAATTTTACCTGGGTGGTCGGACTCATTTCGCTTACCTCATCCAAGAAGATCGTCCCCCCATTGGCCAGTTGAAACCTTCCCTCCTTGCGCCCAATCGCACCCGTGAACGCCCCCCGTTCATGGCCGAAGAGCTCACTTTCCAGGAGAGTCTCGGGAAGGGCTGCACAACTGACCTTGATGAACGGCCTCCTCGCCCGCGGACTGTTTTCATGCAGGGCATTGGCGACGATCTCCTTTCCCGTCCCGCTCTCCCCATAGAGCAGGACCGTTGCATCGCTGGGGGCGACCATGGCAACGGTTTCAAAGAGGTCTTTCATCGCCTTACTCTTGCCGATGATCCTGGAGAAATCGAATCGATCGGCAAGCCGTTCCCTGAGCACAATGTTTTCCTCTCTCAGCCGATAATGATCCAGGGCCTTCTGGAGAAGGATCTTGAGTTCCTCTATATCCAGAGGCTTTGTGAGGTAATCATAGGCACCCGATTTGAGAGCGTCCACCGCGGTCTCCACGGACCCGTAGGCAGTCATAATAATGATAGGGATTTCCGGGCTGATCTTCTTTATCTCCTGCATAGCCTGTATACCATCCAACTCGGTCATTCTCACGTCCATCAGAATGAGATCGTAAAATTCCCCCTCTGCGGCCTCAATTGCCGTTTTACCATCATCGGCCTCG
>CAYFXL010000033.1:0-22304 GCA_964346945.1 uncultured Syntrophobacterales bacterium | reverse complement strand
GGATCGCCCTAGCGCTCATCTGGCTATTCAAGCGTATAAAATGGCTTTAAAAGAAGTAGGGATCTCCTTTTTAGCCACTTGAATAAATTTGTTGCATGGCCCCCGGCTTACCGTACTGGGAAAATGGCGCACCCATTGAGGCTGAGCAGGCTTCGTCGTGAGTCATCGACTGTGAGCTCCATTCGGCTCGAACCTTTCGCCAGTGAGATCAAGGCTGAACTGCTCATGGCCGAGGGCAGACCGAGGGGCTCATCCGAACGGGAGGGGAAGGCCAGCCTTTCACCCTTTGGAGGCCGGGAGGAAAAGAATTCACCATCTCCGAATCTCGCTGAGGTGAGGATCAACGGTTTCCCCACGAAGCCAGTAAACCGAATAGACGAGGCAAAGCAAATGAACGATTTAAACCATCCAAAACATTTCAATCAAACAAATCCAAAAGAACGATCAAGCTCAGGACGCTCTCATCGTGCATCGCTTGACATCCCCTGGAAATCTGCTTTATGTACTTGGCTGAAACTCCCTCCCTATGGTGAGCATGAAAGCCTTGAGGCTTGTTCTTATTCTATGGATGCCCTCTGATTTTTTTAGATGAGAAAGAAATAGGTTCTGAAAGGAGGAGGCTATGGAATTCGTTTTTGGCCCGAGACGGGGGCTGTATATCGACATCACCGAGGAGATAAGAACGGGAGGGAAAGCTCTTCCGCCGGATGAGATGCAGCATTTTGAAACGCTCGATCTCATCTACCGCTCCCTGTGTGCACTGCTCTTCAACTACGTCCCCACTTCGGGTCATCCGGGTGGTTCGATATCCTCCGGCCGATTGGTCGCAGGGATACTCTTCGACGCCATGGATTACGACGTAAGTAGCCCCGACCGGGAAGACGCGGATATCATCTCCTATGCCGCCGGCCACAAGGCATTGGGGCTTTACGCAATGTGGGCGTTGCGCAACGAGGTATTGCGCATTAGTGTACCCGAACTCCTGCCAGTGGATGACCTCTGCCAGCTTCGTCTAGAGGATCTTTTAGGCTTCCGTCGGAACCCGATCACGAAAACCCCGCTCTTCTTGAAATTCAAGACGAAGCCGCTCGATGGCCATCCTACGCCGGCAACACCGTTCGTCCGCCTCTCAACCGGTGCATCGGGTGTGGGCCTGGCATCGTCGCTGGGGCTCGCCTTTGGGGCAATGGACTACTACGGCAATGATGCACCGCGTGTCCATATCGTTGAAGGTGAGGGAGCCATGACAACGGGGCGTGCCACCGAGGCTATGGCTGCAGCTGGTACCGCCTCCCTGAAGAACGCCATCCTCCACGTCGACTGGAACCAGGCATCCATAGACTCCAATCACGTCTGCCGCGATGAAGATGGACCTGGAGACTACGTCCAGTGGAGCCCAATGGAGCTGGCTTATTTCCACGACTGGAACGTAATCATGGTCCCTGACGGCAAAAACTTCCAGCAGATTCTTGCCGCGCAGCGCAGAGCCGCCATGATCGACAACGCCCAACCCACGGCGATCGTTTACCGAACCACTAAGGGCTGGCAATACGGCATCGAGGGAAAATCATCCCACGGCGCGGGACACAAGCTCTGTGTCGATGGTTTTTATCAAGCGCTGGAACCGTTTCTCGATATGACGGGCCTCACACTCCCCCGGTGTGAGGCTGCCATTCAACGCTGCGAGGCCGGGAAGCAAGCGGAAATCCTTGAGGAGTGCCTCTGGGAAACCTTAATGGTTATACGGACCGCGTTGGAAAGAAGCCGTCCGGCAGTGGATGCCTTCGCCCGGCGACTCGTCAGTGCGCGGGATCGCCTCAACAGTCGCACCCGTAAGCCACGGCATAAAGCCCCTAATGTCAGTGCTATCTTCGATACGGCAACCAAGACTCAACGCGCTATCCCGGGTGGACTTACATTAATCCCCGGCAAGACAACTACCCTGCGCGCGGAATTGGGCCGAGTGCTTCAGTATTATAATAAGGTCAGCGATGGAGCGATATTTTCGGCCGCCGCCGACCTGCTCGGTTCCACAAGTGTCAATACGATCGGCCAGGGGTTTCCCGCAGGATACTACAATGCCGCCACAAACCCAGAAGCACGGCTTCTCTCCATCGGGGGTATCTGTGAGGACGCCATATCAGGCATCCTCACGGGCATCTCCGCCTATGGGCACCATATCGGCGCCGGCTCATCTTACGGCGCATTCATGGCTCCTCTGGGGCACATCTCGGCCCGACTGCACGCAATCGGCAATCAGGCACGCAACGCCATGACAGGAGAACCCTACAGGCCTATCATCCTCATCTGTGCCCATGCCGGCATCAAAACAGGCGAGGACGGACCAACACATGCCGATCCACAGGCCCTTCAGCTTCTGCAGGATAATTTCCCGCGGGGTACAATGATTACCCTTACCCCCTGGGATCCTCAGGAGATCTGGACACTCGTCTCAACTGCTCTGGCAAAACGCCCGGCGCTAATTGCTCCCTTTGTGACCCGACCGACTGAAACGATCGTCGATCGCAAGGCATTGGGCCTCGCACCCGCTACCGACGCTGCATCCGGTGTCTATCTCTTGCGAAGCGCACACGGAAAAGCGGAAGGAACCGTAGTGCTTCAGGGCAGCGAGGTTGCCTACGCCTTTGTCGAAACGGCTCTGTCATTGATCGAAAAGGAGGGCCTCGATCTCAACGTCTATTACGTCGCGAGTGCAGAACTCTTTGATCTCTTGCCACGTTCTGAGCAGGAAGGGATATTTCCTGAAGAACGTGCACAGGAGGCAATGGGCATCACTGGTTTTACGCTCCCGACCATGTACCGCTGGATCCGTTCCGACCGCGGCCGTCTCATGACGCTTCATCCCTTCCGGAAAGGCCATTATCTCGGAAGTGGCCAGGCTCACATGGTCGTCGCGGAAGCTGCGCTTGATGGGGAGAGCCAATTTAGGGCAATTCTCCGGTATGTCAGGGAACGATAAGAGCAGTCAGAATCGAGATCCCATACGTTGTCGAGACTTCTAGCCCTTCGGGATCGCAGGATAGGGGTACGGTTCTCCAAAATAGCAGCCTTGTTGCAGCCAAGAGGCCATCGCAGCACTGTTGACGGACCGCGCTCCTTCCTATATTTCCGAAGCAGATTGGAGCACACAGTGGAGCAGGACATTGGCCCCTGCTTCGCAGTCCTCCCACCTGGTATTTTCTACCTCTACATGGCTTCGGCCGCCTATGCTCGGAACAAATATCATTGCGGTGGGTGCAACCTGGCTCATATAGCTGGCATCATGGCCGGCACCGCTGACCATGTAATGACTTGGATATCCGAACTGTTCGGCAATATCCACAACCCTCTTGATGAGGCGTTCTTCAAAAGGTGTATGTCCGACCCGCCAGGTCTCCTCCATTCTCATGGGACATCCCCTTCGCGCAGCGATGCCTTCAAAATCTACCTTCAAATCCTCCCATGACCTGATTGCCAAGTCCTCGTCCCAGGAACGGATATCCACGGTAAAGTGGACCCTGTCGGGAATGATGTTCCTCGAGTTGGGAAAATTATGAATTTCCCCCACCGTGGCTACCATGTTGCCACCCATCTTGGCGGGTAGTTCGTTCACCTTGAGAATCATCTCCGCCGCGGCACAGAGGGCGTCATTCCTTCCCTCCATGGGAGTTGGCCCAACCTGGTTAGCTGTGCCCTCCACGTAAATATCGTACCAGTTGATGCAAACAATACCCTTAGGTACGCCGATGAGCTTCTTCTCCCTCTCCAGCACGGGACCCTGTTCTATATGGTATTCGTAATAGGCGTGGACAGGCCACTTTTTCGATGGCAGGTCACCTTTGTAGCCTATCCTCTCAAGCTCTTCACCGAATCTCTTGCCATGAATATCGACTCTCCCGTAGAGCCAGTCTCTATCCAATTTTCCCGTCCAGACGCCAGAGCCGACCATAGCTGGGGCAAACCGGGTACCCTCTTCGTTCGTCCAATCGACGATAATAATCGGCCTCTCGGTTTCAATGCCATTGTCGTTGATGGTTCGCACTACCTCCAAGGCGCCCATGACCCCCAGGATCCCGTCGAAACGGCCACCTTTCGGCTGGGAATCCATATGAGAGCCGACCATAACAGGGGAAAGGTTCTTTCTCTTACCGGCTCTCTTGCCAAATATATTCCCCATCTCGTCAATCTTCACCTCTAGATCCATCTCATCCAGCCACTTTATGAACAAATCCCTGGCTTGCTTGTCTTCCTCCGACAACGTCAAACGTTGAACGCCCCCTCCAGCAGTAGCGCCAATCCTCGCCATTTCCTCCAAGGCGGCCCGGAGGCGCTGAGCATTCACTCTAAGGCTTCCTCTATTCATGCTATTCATCACAATTCCTCGGACAGGATCTCAACAGATCGGTATAACCTTGCGGATGGAATTCAGCAACTCGTGTCAGCGTTCTTGCCTGAGGGCGGAAAGGCAGTGCTCAAAACAGGTTCGTCCTATTCCCATGAGCGAGTCCCGAAGAAAGAACATACAAGCCCGGTGAAAAGTAATGACATACTTCAATTCCTGCCCCAAGGTTTCATTTTCTCATAACATCAACGTTTTTGAATTGCCAATAGAGAATGTATCCTCCCCAGATACATGATACGATCATAAGAATAATACCCATACTGTAAGAAATGTGGGCAATTACGTGGTCGTATTGTCGCCATCCAAGGGTGCCCAGGATATTTTCCCAATCGTGACCGTCCACCTCACGGCCTGTAACGCCTCCTAGGAGTATTAGTTTCAGAGCCCGGGAGTCATTAATGTAGGGCGCGATATCCATAAAATTTTGCCCTACCCACCATAGCGAGGCCGAGGCGCCGAAGGTATTACGCGATGTTATCAGTAACGCGGCCATACAAATAAGTGGCATCAAGAGTTGGGCTAAAGTTCCCCCGAGAAACATCATGAAGCGTCCAAGGGGCATAAAAATGATGTGCCCAGCTTCATGAAAAGGGAGGTTAACAAGGTGCATAAAGGGCATTACCGTATGGCTTTCTTCCATTGACGTGAAGATAAATCTAAACCCATAGATTAAAAGCACTAGGTAAAGAATCACCCTCCCGCCGAAGAAGAAAACGTTAGTCTCAGGTTCGACGTAAAACAGGAGATCTTGGAGCCAGTCAAAAAAAGGAAATTTGGCAGATTTTTCTCCTATGGCTGGGGTTTTCGTTGATCTGGATCTATCCCTGCCTTCAGACCCCACACTGGAGGCGTATTTACTGAAAATAATTCCACATTTTGCACATTCCTCATTCTCATCCGGTTGTTCGAACTTACAGTGGGGACATATCATTGATTTACCTTTAACTCCCTTGACATTTTATTGGCCAGCACATCACACTTCCTTTTGTATGAAAGTACCATAAGGTGAGGACGACTATGGGTCAATGGAAAACCATTCCAAGAAACCTTCAGAATCAAAGCATCAGAACCCCTTCTCCCCAGCCGGTAAGTCTGTTCCACACTCTTTTGGGAAACATCCCATTGGCGTAGTTCGGCCCTTATTAATTCTCTGTGTTTTCTGCTAATGTCGCGCAACGCATTTCCAACCGATTTTCGCACATATTCACTGTCATCGTCTTTGAGCTGGCTCAAGAGCTGAACAGCGTTATCATGATAATCCCGGAAGTAAGGTCGGCTGGTCCAGACACGAAGCCCCTCAGTGACCGCCCTCCGGACGTTTGGGTTTGGATCCCTAATCCACTCTCTCATTTTGGGGAGGGCTTTCTCATAGCCGATATCGGAACAATAATTGTCGAAGGCCTGCGCCAAAACCTCCTGAACACGCCAGTCCGTATCTCTCCTCGCCCGAGTTCTTAGGAAGTTCAGACTTTCATCGGCCTTTTCAGCAAGACGGCCAAAAATAAACGTCGCCAACATTCGCGCTTGGCGTACATTCGAAGCGAACAATTTCTTGGCAGGCCCAATGGTTTGTTAAGGCGCCGTTGCCTCTATCACCTCGTCTGCTGTAGCCCGTATATCAGTGAATCCATGCTGTGTCTTTTGGAATCGTTCGATAAATCTCTCTACGAGCTTCATACTGATGGAATTCATTTAATTATTCTATAAAATTAAGTGGTTATAACCTATTTCCCAGAAAATTTGTGAACATCATAGTTATATACGTATATTCTATTTTTATGGATGACTCCTCTGGTATCTTACCTCTGTATTCCTGAGACTACGTTCCAAACCAATCTCGAATCGCCGGTCATCTTCGACCGTTCTCTTCCTCGGTCCTTTCGTCTTCCCTCCACTTCGACGGAATTTGCTTTTGACCTCTCGCTCCTCCAATAAGAACTCAATCTTGTCGGAATGAAATTCCCGCCCGGCCGGGCTCAAACATTTCGCTCCCTTTCCCAGTACCATGGCGGCCAATCCCCAATCCTGGGTCACGACAACATCCCCTTCGTCCGTCATATTCATGATTTTGATGTCAGTTTCCTGAGGAGCGTTTCCCACTGCAACATGGTGGTCGGACTCAATACTGTGATCAAAACTGGCCACCGACCAGACTGGAATTTTATATTTACCTCCGAGTTTCATGCAGATGCGCAAGACGGATCGAGGGCAAGCATCAGCATCCACCAAAATCTTCATGGAATCATATCCCTCCCACAAATGAATGTGTGGATCTCATCCCAGTTCTACTCTTTTAGAATTTCAGCAAGGCTCATCACTATGACTAGAAAGCGTATCAACCCTTGTTCCGCATTAGGTGCTCGGGCATCTGTATGGCCACTGCCTCCCCATGTGCACACACCTCGCCCCGCGCGGACAGCCTAGTGCCGACCACAACTTTGTGCCCTTTGATCTCCTTTACCTGTGCCCGCAACTCCAACGGGCCATCAAGCGGGGTTGGGCGAAGGTAATCGACATGGAGTGAAGCGGTCAAGAAGCGCAATGGGGGATCCGTATCCATCTTGCGCCCTTCAGCGCGATATGTTGCGGCCGCGGCCGTGCCTGTGGAGTGGCAGTCGATAATCGAAGCAATCAAACCTCCGTAAACGTAGCCGGGAATGGCCATGTGGTAAGGCTTTGGGTGGAATACACAGACCGTCTCATCTCCATCCCAATAGCTCTTGATTTTCAGGCCATACTCGTTCAGTCGTCCGCAACCATAGCAATGGCTCAAGTGATCAGGATAGTAGTCCTGAAATGCCTTCTGGGTCATAGAGCTCTCCGTCTTAGGGCCAACCTACGGACGTCTCCCATATGTTTCGCCGTCCGCATAATTCTTAATGTGAAAGGAAATGGTGAATGACGATCATAAACAGGCTGCCAGCTACAAGGGCGACGGTGTTTCCAGTGGCTTTCTCCTCGCGGATTTCCGGCACGATATCCGTGGCGCCTAAATAGAGGAAGGAGCCGACCACCAGCCCCATTGAGGCGGCCATCACGGACTCGGGTGCCGGGAAAAAAGCCACGCCGATCAAACCACCAGCCGGGGTTGCCAGCGCTACCGCAACACCAAGTAGTGTCGCCTTCCGGTCGCTGATATTCTGGCGCAATAGTGAGAAAGTTGTTATCCCTTCGGGAAATTCGTGGCTTACTACTGCCAGGGCGGTTACAACGCCCACCTCGTAATCGGTTGCAAAGCCAACCGCGATTATAAGGCCGTCCAAGAGGGAATGAAAAAAAAGCCCCCAGAAAAAAACGAAGCCTTTGGCAATACCGCGTCGCTGTGGATAGTGAACCTCCGCTCCCGAATGAACAACCAAGAATGTTTCCAAGATCAGGAATCCCACAAACCCCCCAATGGCATAGAGGGAAGCATGCTCGCTGTACTCTAGCCCGCGTGGCAACAGCTCGGCAAGAGCAGTCGTGAGAATGAGCCCTGCTGCGAAAGAATTGATGTAATGGCTGTAGCGCAAGGAAGGGCGATGCCACCACTTGGTAAGCAAAATACCCAATATCGTGATCAGGCCAGCCAGCCCACTGAGAAAGATAGTCTGCCACATTTCCTTTGAATATTACACTATTTACTGATTTGTTTTCAGGGAGATCCGAAATGGTGATATATTTCCTCGAGAATACGTGTCACCATTGACGCCCGTGATTTCGCCCTTTCTTATCTATCAAAATCTCGATTCTCTGTCAAAGATTGAGACGTGGTCCCAGTGGCTGCTGCTCTTACCATGCGAGGGATAAGGAGAGGGTTCGAATGAAATCAATATGTTGAAAACGAGCCTTACATATTTCAATACCCTACCCCATTTCTTTCATGGCAATGTCTCCTTTAACCCTTTAAAAGCCTCAAATCCCATCTTTCTTTGACCGTTACTGGTGACGATTCCAACTGTATTGAGGTTCGCGTCAAATTGAGCGAGATCGACATCATGCAGCAAAGCCCAAGCGATAACCGAGACATTCATCCGGTTCAACAATTCCGGCAACCGCCGAATGAACGCCTGCTGTTCGTGTTCGTTGCCAGAGCCGGAGGTGGGCCAGCCCACTTCCATGAAGAGGACTTCGTCCGTGTTTCTGATGTGATGATAAATCCAAAAATAGTAGTCAAGGGGGAGTTCGGCAGGAGAACCATGAAAAGGGGATGGATAGGTAGTCAACCCGACAACATCAAGCTCTGGCCTGAAGATGTCAATCACCTTATTGTGCTCTTTGATCTTGTCCATCTCCCTCGCATCGAGTATGCGCATCAATTCCCATTGAAAGGATACAAAAACCTTGGTATTGGGCGAAATCCGCTTCACTTCCCGATAGGTTTCTTTGTAGAGGCTTGCAAAGTGCAAATATTCGTCGAGTCGCTGAAGAGCCAAAAAATTGATTTCAGTTGCCAGGCAAAGATATGGTGGCCTCAAATAGGCTAAGTCCTTGGCGGAGCGCTTGAACACATCCCGTATCACGGGATTAGCAAAAGAAACAGATGGACCAGCCCTCTGGCGAAGGTAATCCGGAAGATCCAGTTCCTTTCTTCCTTTGTCCAATGTCGTCGGGCTCAGGGCCAGAATCGGAATCAACCCGGCAGTTCGAGATTTTTCTACCATGAGTTTGGCAACTTCTCGATTGAGCTCGCTCCATTGGTAAATGAAGACAGCGCAGTCGCCAAGTTCTCTGGCCATTGAGAAGGCTTCGTCGACGTCAGTGATCGTATGGGAAGGGAAATTCCTGGGTGTTATGGCAATACCGAGACGTGTCTGTCGAAGTTTGTTATCAACCTTAAAAGGTTCATCTGCTTGGAGGTGCGACACAGGCCAAGCGAAAAAGAACCAGGCAAGTATCAGAAAGAACAGTCCGTTCGAAACGCACATTATCCGTCCCGTCATAGTATCCTCGCCATGAAACGCTTCGCCTTCAGATGATATATTTTAATAATCGGGTTCCAAATTTCTAGCGCAATGCAAGGAAAAGACCAGGTCCATGAACACTCCATCGTTGATAGCCGAAAAAAAATGTCTGATCACTATTACGATCGTTGTTACCCTTGCGGTCGCCGGTTGTGTCTCGAAAAAGGCAAGCTACAGAACCTTTGCCGACTACCCTGGATTCAAAGAGTATTATAGCGACCGTTGCTCCGAAAGCAAGCCGCCATCCCCCATCGAAGAGGATGACAAGGACCTCCTTCGGAAGTATCGTCCACGGTTAATCCTCCCCCCGGGGGGTCACTACCCGGTTAATTTTTATAGAGATTACTTGCCGTATACGGTCATGCGCCGGTATCCTGAAAAGACAATCGTGGCCGAAAAGGTGACCCCCGATACGTTGAAGGCGAACCAGGACAACACGTGGGTTTATTTGGATCTGCAGTTGGATCGCTTTCGCGCTTCAGGACTAGACAGACGGCTGCATTTGAATGAGCAGCATGACTCTGGTCAGGAGAGGAAACCCGCCGTCTATGGAAGAGTTTATCGGGAGACCGTGACTTTCCCGCAAGGCGAAGGGAAACTTGTTTCCCGCGATCTGACCTTCCTCAAGTATAGCACCGTCTTTGCAACGAGTGGGCTGTCAGCCAAATTACCGAAAGGGTTTGAGGCCTTGTTGAGGATCATAGGCCTGGATTTGGAGGATTGGCATGAGTTAGATAATTTTGGGGCCATCTATGTTGTCTTGGATGAGAGAAATGTTCCCATCGCGGTGATTCTCGCCCAGCACAACCATCACCGGACCTATCTCGTCGGAAATGACATTCGCCTTCCGATAGATGGCCGGATGGCCTTTGATATCGCTCTGCGGTCCAATGAAATCTATCCCGCTTCTGATAACACAGGACCCGTAAAACATCGAGCGGTGCGCCGGACCCTCTACATGAAATATCTGCTCAGTGGCGAGGATCCACCTCTTTTTCGAGGATATGACGTTACATACGGTGTCCGTGCCGGGGGGAAAGAGATCTCTTATGACCTCGCCTTTCTCTCCCCTTGCGATCCCTTCTATACTGCCAGGATGATGCTGGGGGAACCGCGGCCATTTTTCGGACGAAATATCGGCCGAAACGGGCCCCCAGGGGCAGACTATTATGCGATTCCGTCATTGCTTCCGCTGGGAAACCTTTTACGGTTCTCGTATTTACACGATGGGGATCCCGATGATATCGCGATGATTGATGGGGCAATTGACCTGGAGAAAAAGAGGATCGATTTCGCTAAGATCGTGGAATATGGTGGAACGCGATTCTACCGTGATCTGACCGTTTTGCAAGCCTCAGGCGATTAGGGATGGACGAATACCGTTCAATGCTTCGACTCGATGGTCGAGGCTATCACGACGCAGACGTTCTCTGGCTGCTGAGCGCAAATGATTTTCCGTCAATCGCTCGTGATACAGCAAGAATACCGTCGAGATGGTCATATTCGTGTTGTATCAATTCAGACAAATCCCCTTCCACATTCATGCATGTTTCCTTCCATTTCAGGTCTCGATACATTACGCGCAATCTCTTGTGCCTCAATACCTTTACCAACAGATCAGGAAAGCACATACAATCATCCCAAACTTCCATCATTTCCTTGCTCTTCCAATCAATCATTGGATTGATTATCACAACGGGCTCCTTGATATGCATATAAATCAACCGCTTCATGACCCCTATCTGGGGCGAGGCAATGGCCCTTCCCAGTCCAAATCTTTTTCTAAAATCCATTAAAGTATCATGCAAATCTTCAATGACGGGCTTGATATTCTCGATTTCCCTCTCCCTGACTATTTTGGATGTCTCATGTAATTGAGGGTTACCAAGAAGCAATATTTTTCTAACGGCCATGTTACATCCTTCCCTCAACGAAAGGCTTCTCACTGAGAACCTCTCGTGGTTGTCGTCTACTTTTCGGGGCAGTTACGCATAATGTTGCGCCCATCGCTCAACTTGTCGAGTAAGGCGGGCGTGGGGGTTCACAGAAGAAAGACAATCCTCACTGACTCTGAGGGGGCCCTGTCTGCATGCACTGCACGGGCAACGATGCCGGGGAGGAGGGCTTGGAACGATGCACTAGGAGAAGGTCACTACGCTCCGTGCGGTCTCGCCCCGCTCAAGGGCGTCATAGGCCTCGTTGATCTGCTCCAGGGGATACGTGCGAGTGAGGAGCGGGTCCAGCTTGAGTTTTCCTGCCATGTACAGATCAATCAGTGCGGGGACGTCGACCCGCGGTCGGGCAGAGCCATAGATTGACCCCATCACGGTCCTCTCCTGGAAGACCATTGGGAAGGTCTCCAAGGCGATCGTCGCCTCTCGCCGAGTCACCCCAACGATGACGGCCACTCCTCGTTTTCGGAGCACCTCTACCGACTGGCTGATCGTCTCGGGAAGTCCGATCACCTCGAAGGCATAGTCAACCCCCTGGCCCCCGGTCAGCTCCTTGATATTTGCCACCGGGTCGGTCTGACTTGCGTTGATTTCATGGGTCGCTCCCATCTCCCGGGCACATTCGAGCTTGTTGTCCAGGAGATCAACGGCGATGATCTTCCCCGCTCCCACCAGGGCGGCTCCCTGAATGACGTTCAGCCCCACCCCCCCTGTCCCAAAGACCGCGACGGATGCGCCGGGGCGAACCTGGGCGGCGTTCACCACCGCACCGACCCCTGTGATTACCCCGCAGCCCACCAGCGCAGCCTTCTCCAGGGGAATGTCGTTCCGAATCTTTACTACCGCCTGCTCCATCATCACGCTTAAGCTCGCGAAAGTCGAAACCCCAGCGAAGTGTTTGATTTCAGTCGAGCCTTTACGGAAGCGGCTCGTTCCGTCTAAAAGACAACCTGTGCTCCGGATCTGAGCCGCCGCATCGCAAAGGGCTGGCCGTCCGCCGAGACACCACTCGCACTGCCCACACGACAGCCGCCAAAGGGGAATCACGTGATCGCCCTTTCGGACGTTGGTGACACCCTCGCCGACCCTCTCGACAATACCGGCCCCTTCGTGGCCCAGGATGGCCGGTAACGGTGCCACCATGTCCCCCTTCACCACATGGAGGTCGCTATGGCAGACCCCGCCGGCTACCATCCGGACCATAACCTCACCATGCTTTGGCTCCTGCACCTCGACGTCTTCGACCACGAATCGAGACTTCGGTTCGTAGAGGACTGCTGCCTTCATCGCTCCCCCCTCCTGTTATTCATCGCTTTGAATACTGTACGACCGGGTTAACGTTGGTCAGGTGCCCTTTGATACCACTTCTTCCGGCCAACCTTCCCATTTCAACAAAATTAGTATTGTATCCCCTGAATTGCAACCCCAAACTCTTTGAGAGTGATATTCGCATATCAAGCCGATCATGCCCACCTCCCCCAAAGTGCCCGGGTTGATTTCCTCGAAGACAGTGAACGAGTAGTGGAGTACAGCGGTTGAAAAAAACAATCCCGTTAAGCGACCCAGATGGTATCCAGCGAGATACCCGCAATCTCCACCGTCATCTTGGGGATGTTCTTTTCAAGGTCCCAGGGGACGAAAAAGGTAAGATCTTCGATCTCCTCGTGGAGGCTGAGATCAAGCCTCTTCATCAGCCACTCCTTGATTTCATTGATGGTCACTACTACAGCACGGTCGATCCCTACAGCCCGATTCATATCCTTCAGGTGCGACGAGGTCCTCAGTTGATCCAGGGCCTCCTCTAAGTGTATCCCCTCAACCTTCCTGCGCAGGATGTAAACGTTTCCTCTGTCCCGGAGGATCGCAATGGGTGGATTGATCTGAACGGTTGCATTCCGGAAGTGCCTCCGAGAGAAGTACTTGGCAATTTTCGGCAAAAACCGTCTCTTCTTTTCAACTGAGGGCAGGAAACGTGGGGATATCCTCTCGAAGATGTACTCCAGCCCCTCATGACGGAACTCCCTCAACTTCGTCGGGTCAAACCCCAATTCGAGGAGATCCGAGATTCTCAGATCTAAGGATCGTCCGCCCCCCTTTCTCTCCATCCAGGAATATAAATAGGGCCGCCTGTAGAGAGGAAGGTCTTCAATATAGAGAGTAGGGTGTTCTTTTAGGCCCTCTGGAAAATCCCGAATGATCCCTTCCTCTCCCCATATCTCGGCCTGGCCCTCCTTCGAACCCCACAGAGAGTAAGGCTGAATGGGTAGCGCCTTGATGCGGTCCGAGATGGAAATTTGCTCGAGGGATTCTCCGCCCGTGTAGCCGAGCAGTGTGGCGATCCGCCTCCGGAATCCGAGCACTTTCGTGACGAACTTGGTGAAGAGGAAACGCATAAAGTCGGTCGAAGCTCCGGAAGAGAGTTCCATATCGAAGAGGCTCTCCAGGGCCTCGTATACAGACCGAAATTCCGCAATAGTTCGCTTGACCATGGACTCGTTATCATGCATGTCGATGACAGGTCTCTTCTTCCTGAGGTTGAACAGGAGCTTGATAAGCTTGTCCCTGAGGTCGGTGGTCTTAATAGAGGTTGGGACGAAGGCCATGTAGTGTTCCCCTCCGTTCACCATGCCATCCCCAATCAGCTCTTCGATACACTGCCAACCGAGTTTCGTGTATATATCGTAGGTTGGCTCCTCGGGGGGGATAATGTTGTCGAGAAGTCCCACGGCCCCTTTAACCTCTACAAACTCTCTGAAGGCCTTGAGAATCTTGTTCCCCAGTCCTCGACCGCGAAAGGAAAGCAGGACCTCCACATAGACCAGGTAATAGCAGGGGATGGGCTTCCTGAGGTAGATCATATTCAGGTAGCCAAGAACCTCCCCACTTTCCGTATGGATCTCGAAGGTGTGAAACGCTTGAGTGCCTTCTTGGGGCCTGAAACGTTCAATATTCGTCCCATGGACGGTTCTCTCCGTCAACTCATTGAGCCCCTCGAACACCTCATGGGGAGAAAGCGGAGCGAGTGCCTCTGGCTGGTCTTCCAGCGTCATGTCGATGACTGCCAAGGTATCCTTGAGGCCAATTCTCGCCTTTTTAAATCTTTCGCTGAATCCTGTGACCTTTGAGCCCATCGTGTTCGTACCCTCAAAATAAAAAGGGCCATGAATTTTACCCATGGCCCTCAACCCCAAGGGCCATGGGCAGCCCATTGGGTCTGCCCATGGCCTCGTTTTAACTGTTCTCAGGTGATCTGGACGAGGTGGGCAGACCCGATCGTAAAGCCGTAATAAAAGCCGAAGCTAAAATATTGAACCTGCCCTTTTCTCTCCATGCCGAAGGCTTCCTCGAATGTTCCCTTTCATATAATCGATTTAATCCTTCCTGTCAACATATTTTGTGTTACTTTATAGGAAAGCTCGCATCCATGAGTGCTGCCATTTTCGTATTTGGTCTTCACAATAACCAAACAATCCGCACAGCAAGGGGCTCGGCCTGTTTTTACCCACCATAAACAGGTGGATCCTGTAGTTCTGAGAGTGAGAATTTTCTCTTATCATCAACAGAGAAAACCTGGTCATATAGCCTTTTGGTGAGCGAAAGGGGATTTGGGCAACAACCTGTCGTGATCTACCTTATTTTTGACATTCCCATACCCCGTATGCCCTGAAAACTCCAATTAAAATCCCTGCCCTCTATGAGAAGATCCCTGCGGGAAAGTGGGGACTTTGGTCAAATTGTGGAGGGAAATACACCAAAAAAGTTTTTTGAAAACCCTCAACACGAGCGAAAGAAATTCTTCCTTAGGCTGATTTTGTATTAAAATAACTAAAAACCTGTATCGGCTGAAATCCCAACGAGTTTCAGTCTTGTCTCAAAACAAGTTTGACTCCGTTTACGATTGTATGTTAAAAGAGGCCAGCTGTCGACATTCCAGCTCATAACAAAACACAATGTATAAGATTTTCAAGAACGGAAACGTCCTGACCATGGAGGAAAAAAATCCTCGAGCTGAGGCTATAGCCGTACGGTTCGGTCGTATCTACAAGGTTGGGGAAACAGCGGAGATTGAGAAATTGGCCACACCTCAGACGAAGGTTATCGACCTGAAAGGCCAGACTATGCTTCCAGGTTTCATCGATGCTCATAATCATTTCTGCCTTTACGCATTGCTCACTGACCAGGCGGACTGTAGGCCAATTGTTGGATGTGTTCGAGGCGAGGATGTGATAGAGGCCCTGCGTGCTAAAGCGGCAAAGACACCACCAGGTCGATGGGTTATTGGCTGGGGATATGCACCTTATTTGCTCGATGATAAGAAAGATCTCACCAGGGAAGATTTGGATCGTGCAACAAAAGATCATCCCGTTTGCTTAGTCCACGTTTCTGTACACGGTGCTGTTGTCAACAGTCTCGCTTTGAGAGAGTTGGGCTTCACGAGAGAAACTCCTGATCCACCCGGCGGAAAGATCCATAGGAACGCAAACGGCGATCCGAACGGAACCTTAAGCGAATCTGCCTTCATGGGTCCCCTATTCTTCGAAAGCCCCTCCATTTATAATAAGATACTGGCCGGATACGAAAAAGAACCAAGGGCTGAGATGATGATCCGTTGTGCAGAGCATTACCATCAGGTAGGCATTGTTGGCGCTCACGACCCATTCGTTGATTCCCTAACACTCCGCACCTACCAGGAGGTGGCAGATGCCGGACGGTTTCCTTTTCGTCTTTACGCCTATATCAGTAACCACTGGGCTGATCCCCTCATTTCAGCAGGGATCAATCGGGGTTTTGGCTCAGAGTGGGTCAAGATCGGTGCCATCAAAATATTTCTGGATGGAGGTATGAGTAGCCGGACAGCCGCTGTTTTTGAACCTTATATGGGAGGCGGTGGTGGAACGGGAATACTCAATTACGATCAAGATGGGATCGACCAGGAAATCCAGAAATTTGATCAGGCTGGGTACCAGGTGTCTGTTCATGCCCAAGGAGATCGAGCTCTCGATATGCTCCTGAGCGCTTTCGGGCGCATCATTAGGAAGGGCAATCCCCTTCGCCATCATATCGTCCATGCCGGTAATCTAGCCCCCTCACAGATTGACACGCTTCAAGAATTAGGGCTTTGCATTGTCAGCCAAGCCAATTTTTTCTCGCTCCTCGGCGACGGGTTCATTGAGGCCTATGGTCCAGTTCGGTCGCAAGAACTCTATCGATTTGGAACCTTTCTCAAGCGAAAGATCAAGCTTGCTCTTTCCTCCGACTGCCCTGTGGCAGATTCTAACCCTCTCATAGGTGTTCGAGACGCCATCTGCCGGAGGACGGCGAGCGGACAGGAAATTGGACCTTCGGAGTGCATTACGGTTGAAGAGGCCTTATCTCTTTACACCAGAGAGGCGGCGTATTTTTCCTTTGAGGAAAAGGAACGCGGAACTCTAAAAGAAGGGAAACTTGCTGATTTGGTGGTTCTTGACAGGGATCCTACGAGATTATCGCCTGAAGAAATTCCGAACTGTCAAGTAAAAATGACTGTCGTAGGCGGGCGGATCATTTATGAGTAATGTGGACGCCAGGCGATCGGTTTTCCGCTAAATCTTTTTAATACCCATTTGAAAATGTATACTCCTCCGAAGAAACTGAATTCTTGAGATTCCTCTCATCTCAAAAATCCAAGGTTTCCGCTTCTCATTCTATTGACAAGTTCATCGTAAAATATCGTGGAGACAACCCATAAGGGCCTCATCAAGGGGCTTGAATCGATCTGAAATCTGCGAACGCTCTCCCCTTAAAGGGTCTACTTCCACGATCGGGGCTTTACCCGAAAGATTCAGCTGTTTCTCCGCATTAACCCTTATGGGATCTATCAAATCATGCGATATTTTCTGTTCTGATAAGTACTCCGGCCATTGCGCACGAACTACCTCATAAATCAAATCCCCCATCGATGGTTCACGTTCGAGGTTTAGACTTATCACCGGTTTTCCAGCGGTCCCTCGTGTAATCGCGCTTATCTGCCGTCCCTTGAACTGAAAAATCTCACCGCTAGCCAGATTTAAGGCGTAAATCTCCTCACTGCTGATAAAGTATTCTGCTGCAAAAAAGTCGGATGGGCTGCGCACGCCTATGCCAAAAAACTTGATTTTTCCCGACTCTGGGTCAATTTCAACCATTGCCCCTAATTCATTCAAAAACTCGCTCAGAAGCGGGGCCTCTCTGCTGAAATATTGGGCAAAGCCCATGATGTTGATCCACCCTCCATTGAGGTTTCGCACCCTGCTTTTCGTCGGTTCATGGTACATGTGGATTCGGTGCCTCCTGGCCATTTTTTCGGCTCTTTTTCTCAATTGAACGAATGCTCTCTGGGTTTTTTCGCTTTCCCAGTCGAAAAAATCCTTCTTCATGATTCTGGCATATTGCCTTGCCAGTTGTTCGCTGCTTAAAGCACACATCCTCTTAATACCATGAAACATCTGCTCCGTGGTCCCCGCTAATGCTCCGTTTTCGGTTAAAGATTGACCCTTTCGAAGGTTGAATCCTCCGGTCAAGTTGATTTAGTTCTAAAGATAGCCATATTTCGGGGAAAAGTTAAGGTCTGCTTAGGCCTTTGAGGGCTTGATAGCGGAGGAGGCTACGAAATTCGTCCAATTTACCCCGCCGGACTTTCAGCTTTCCCTTACCTGAGGAGCTCCACTACCCGGATCAAATCCATTCTAGGGGGGAAAATGTTTCAGGAGGCAGTCGTTGGTTGGATATCCTTCATGGGAAATAATTCGGTCGCAAATCACTACTTTTCGCATGTCTCACTATGCAAAATTTCACCTTAAATCACTTACGGGTGCACTCCAAGAGCTTCTCCCTCTTTCTCTTTTTCTTAAAAATAGGTTATTAGCTTTAGTTTATCTCCTTCCCTTAAGGGCATTTGCGGATCCAATCCATTCAGTCTGGCGATCTCTTTCGCCTTTTCTATATTACCCAGTTCTTTCTGGGCAATTGATCGAAGAGTATCTCCTTCTTTGATGGTATATAGCCTAATCCGCGCGGCCTTAATATCTTTTGCTTCAGCTACGCTCAGTCCTTTAAAACTAAAGATAGTTTTGGTAAATTCATCCTCTACTTTTCCAAACTCTGCTCGAGGAGCCGCACCGCCAATGCAGTAAACTTTGTCACCTTTAAAGACATAGGCAAATTTCAGAGAAATTGAA
Organism: uncultured Syntrophobacterales bacterium; assembly: GCA_964346945.1. Classification (GTDB taxonomy): domain Bacteria; phylum Desulfobacterota; class BSN033; order WVXP01. The sequence continues at coordinate 3,811 of CAYFXL010000033.1, read as the reverse complement.
CCTTTTCTACCCCTGCCAACATAGGCGGGCAAGGAATTGATCTTAATGGTTTCTCCTGAGACTATTTTGAAGCCAATTATTCTTGCCCTTTTCCCAGCATACTCCTCAGGTGTTATCTTCTTGGCCAGATCATGGGGAGTCAGCGTTATAAACCATTCTTTTTGAGGGTCCTTGGCCCAAACCTTAGTTTTTTCATTAGTTATCTTCCAGTCCTCTGGAAAGGTTAACTCGAAGCATAAATCTCTGTGTTTGAATGTGTTATCCACAATTATGCCGTTTTCTGGATCATCCCCGTACAGAAGACCATCAAGTTGGGATTTGTATCGATTAGGAAAGCTGACTACGGCTTTCTCACCTGAGGCCAGAAGTATTCTCGCTCTCTCCGTATCTTTTTCCATCCTCTCCTCCAAGGGGGGATGGCTGGCAAAAAGATCGGCCACGAAGCTTCGTTCTCTTTTATTCCCTGATTCAGATTCAATTTCTTTTAAGGTTTGGAAGAAATTGACCGCGCCCTCAGGATTGTAGCCGGCTTTGAAGGCATACTCCTGGCCCAATTGGTCTGCCTGAAACTCATTTTTTCGACCATAACCCTGCAAAATACCCAACATGACAATATCAAATATATCCTGAAAATGGCTGACTTCAGGGGCAAATACAGAAGCTGTCAGAACTCCTATTTGGTAAGCTCTGGCCTTCGTTATTTGTTTGACTGCATGTCGGGCCGTCACATGGCCTATCTCATGTCCCAAAATAGAGGATATTTGCGCCTCGCTATTTAGATGGGCCAAGATTCCTCTTGTGATGTAAACATAACCTCCTGGTAAGGCAAAAGCATTAATCATAGGAGTGTCTACTATCTTAAAATGAAAGACTAAGTCTGAGCGGTGAGAAATTTGAGCAATTTTTTGACCTAACTGATTAACATATTCTTGCAAGGCCGGATCAGAGTAATAACCATACTGCTCCATGATTTTAGGATCGAGCTTTTGACCAAGGGATATTTCCTCAGCCTCGCTCATTAAAACAAATTCTCTTCTCCCAGTGACCGGAGCCGTGGCACAGCCAATGGCTAAACATAGAAACAAGGTTAAAAAAACCAAAAGCCTCTTCATCTTTTCTTCCTTTCCTTTTGTGAGGCTTCTCTCCCCTTTTGTTTTCCCAGGACCCGCGATCGGTTACTGCAGCCACAGCCCCAGCCGTGTTCATTTGTTTGTCGCTTCTTTAAGCTTCTTGCCTTATTTGCTTGTTGTCCACCAATTTTTTGGATAATGCCGTGGGCTTCCTCCCGAATGGCTTTATGATTTTGATGTTTCTCCACGATTTTTCAGAGGATGAAAAGAAAGTTATAATGGCTATGACTAAAAAGATTCTTGATAAGGCGTTTCCAACTTAAGCCGATCTTAGTCTTCATTTCATTTTTCCTCGTGGTTGCCAGCCCTTGGATCCATTCGGCCTCCTTTCTCTTAATGGGGGTTACGTTTTTCTTTGCCTCGACCTCTTTTTCCATCCTGCAGCTTCCGTCGAAAAGACCACCCTGTTCTATCACCAAGGTTGGGGTAGCGATATTTCCGTACAGCTTTCCGGTGGCATGAATCTCAATCTTACGGGTGACAGAAACGTTTCCGCTCAGCGTCCCGTCGATGACGAGGGTGCTGGTGTTTATTTTCGCGTTGACGGTCGCCGTCTCACCAATGATGAGCATATCCCCGGAGAAAATCTTACCATCAAACTTACCGTCAAGCCTTGCCCTCCCCTGAAACCGCATCTTCCCCTTGAACGAGCTGTTCTTGCCCAGAAAGGCCTCCAATCCACTAGATTTGATATTCCCCTTTTCCCGATTGTCACCCTTCAAGGATTCAATAGGAAGCATATGTTCTTCTTTTATCATTCCTACCTCTTTTCAGGAAGGTTTCGCCTTCCGGTTTAACCTCTAGGTGCTTAAATTGCAGCAGCCGTGACCCGGATTTCGCAGGGAGGCGCACCGGACGGGCGCTTTCCTTAACGGGAAGAAAGCTGGAAAGACTCCCGGCCCATTTCCCGAAGGCTCTCGCTTATTAGTTCATTGAATTCTCTTCTCAGTTAGACCTTGGAAGGCTTTGTCCCTGGATTGGGCTGCCTTTATTAGTTTTTCCCAGCTGACCCATAGGTATCCATTACCAATGAGGAGGCTTCTTTTGCTGAGCTATAGATTTCAACCTTTTTGTCGTTTCCTACCATTCTCTCCAGCACATATTTGCCGCCTTCCGTTTTCCACAAAGCCATCATTCCGCCACCCGGATCATTTATACTTCATATTTGTGCGCCCTCAAATGTAAGATCTTTCGCACTTGGTATTTCAAGCTTCATTTCTTTCATTCTCTATCCCAATGTATCTTGACTTCCTTGCTTTGCTTTCCTCCTCGACCCTACAGATCTGGGGTTTTAACTAAAAAGGGGGGCTCGGAAGAAAAGGGCATTGTCTCGTGGAAGACACAAGCAGACTTTTCTGTCTTTACCCCCCAGTTTCTTTCTTTTTACCATAGATGAGGAAAAAATAAAAACCTTATTTACGAAAATTATGGTCGCTTCTTCGGTTATTTTCTTAATTTATGATTTCACAAGATATTCAGGAACTTATTGTTCATAAAATCATATTAAATTCCTCGAATCTTAAAATCTCAGCAAATCGTATGTTTCCTTAGAGTAGCACTTATTTTCTCAAATATTCAAAATATGTTTGGATTTGAAGGCGAAATTACTTAGATCGGGGAGGAAGCCAGTGGAGTGGCCCCTCATTCAATGGGTTTATGCCCTCATGACAATTAGCCGGGGATTTGCCCTTATCCCCGGGGCTCTTCAGGTATCGATTCCCAACTCCTTGAAATTCCGCAGGCGCAGATAAATTCAATATTTATTTCGCAAATCGATAATGTTGGGTCGCTCCCCCAAGATCGACAACATCGAGAAATATTTATTTTTCCCTCTTCTCCTTCGTCCTGGTATTAAGGTATTCTTCATTCACCCATTTCAGCGGATGGCGGGGGATCAAGCTCGTGTGCTAATGCGGCTCGATGATGACGTCCTTCCAGAACCACCACGTCACCGCCGACGTGCGATGCTTTTTCACCCACGGCTTTATCAGCAAGTGCAATCGTATGTAGTTGAGAGGCATAATGGTTGCCTCTTCCACCAGGATCTTGTCGGCCCGCTTGTACAGATCCATCCTCTCTTCCTGATCCATAGACCGCTTAGCTTCTTCTACCAATCCAGCGTAGGTTTCGTTCCCCCAGCCAGGCAGCCAGATGGCAAAACCTACCCTCAAGAAGTTGTCAGGGTCAGGATAGTCGGCTACCCATCGAGCGAGAGACATGGATGGTGGTTCCCTATATACCCTTTCGACAAACGCTCCATACTCCATAGACTGCCACGTGATCTCCACCCCCAGATTCTCTTGCCACTGCGCCCGCAGGTGTTTGCTCAAAGGCTCTCGTTCGTGGGGCGTCAGCGCGTCCGCAACGGGGAAGCCTCGACCACCTGGATAGCCCGCCTCCGCCATAAGCTGTCGTGCCTGCTCGGGATCGTAGGGCAGACCTATCCCCACCGAGTGTCCCGGCATCCCCGGAGGTATAAACCCGCCAGTGGCCGGGAAAACATAGCCCCTCCAGATCACATCTCCCAGCGTTTGTCGGTCTGTGGCGAGAACGAAGGCTTGACGCACCCGGGCATCATCGAAGGGTGGCCGGCTTGTGTCGAACGCCACGAATATTGTCGCTAGCGATGGCACAGAGAGATACTCTCCAGCATGCCGCTGCCGGGCACGGTCCATCTCCGG
>CAYFXL010000032.1:0-22747 GCA_964346945.1 uncultured Syntrophobacterales bacterium | reverse complement strand
TCGTGGCCATCTATCTCCGGCATTACCAGATCCACGACAATAGCATCAAAGACATGGGTCTGGACCAACTGCAAGGCAGATTTGCCATCGTTGGCAACATGGACTTCAAAATCTTTATTAAGCATCTTGTTCAATATTCGGGTAATGGTTTCCTCGTCATCGATGACTAAGACTTTGCTTTTGGGGTCCATGATTTTCCTCTTTGATTATGATATCCCCTTCTTATACACCATTTTTGAAAAAATTTCAAATGATTCATGTGAGAAATCTGATGAAAGATCCATTCTGCATTGGATTCCATCCCAGCCTTTGAGTATCTCTCTCTCTTCGTCACAGAGGTTCCGCGTAGGATGCAACGAGATGGTAGTGAAAACGTGTGGCCGCATCCACAAGAAACCGAGGCCTTCACGAGCGCGCTCCTGTTTTATGAATGATCTTTTCCAATTCAGCTTTGAATGCCTTAACACTTTCTCTCTTCTTTGACACGAGAAACCCGGAGCTCAATGTCAAGGTATCTTTCCTCCAAATGATCTTCACGATAAGATTCCCCATTGCCCATCTACCCGCATGTTTGGTCCCCAATTGTATCTGAATAATATCACTGAATGGGATATGTATCGGCCTAGATGTGAGATAGCGCAAAAAGTAAAATCCAGTGCCATCAAACCAGTACTTACCATTGCCCCGTGCAAAAAGCTTATCCTTGAGATACCGTTTCCACACCTTTCTCCCAACGATTTCAGTACCGAGATATAAACCGGTATTTTTCCCCCACATAGTCGAATTCCTCAGTGCAAGAATTTATCCCTTGACCATTCTTTCCATCGTTCACCTCTCATTCGTTCCATGGGGCATCGCAATCGCGTCGATTGCTATTTGCAAGCGCTATTTCCAAAGACCCCCTCAGCTTCAATATTTTGTTAGGTAACGCGGAAACGCAATTACTGTGTTAAATGCTCGATCAATATTTTTACCCCGATTCCGATCAAGATCAGGCCACCCAGGATTTCGATCTTCTTTTCGAAAAAGTGTCCAACTCTATTTCCGACAAAAACTCCCAGTAACGTTAGCAGAAATGTTACGGTCCCAATTACTATTGCAGGGACCGCAATGGCGATCTTCAAAAATGAAAGGCTCATTCCAACTGCCAAAGCATCAATACTGGTTGCGATCGATAATATCAGTAAAACAAAAATATTTAACGGGTTTATTTGCCTCTCGATAGAATCCACCTTGCATGATTCGTAGATCATCTTAAAACCAATCCCGTTTAAGAGCCCAAAAGCGATCCAATGGTCAAAACCTGAAATAAATTCCCTTAGGGTAAGCCCTGCTAACCACCCTATGAGCGGCATAAAAGCCTGAAATGATCCAAAACAGGTCGCAATCGTCAGGGCGTTCCTGATTCGGAGGTGTTTAATCGTCACTCCGCTTGCGATAGATACGGCAAAGGCATCCATTGCAAGTCCAATTGCTATGAAAACAATTACAAATGCATCCATCAATACCCCTCTCTTATGGAGACCTTCTCATTCGTCCCACGGGGCCTCGACAGACAAGAACGGAGCTAACAACCGCGGGGTTTTTCTCAAGCCGACCGAGCGGGCGAACTTGCATCTGGCCAATTCAATGTAAGTATGATCAATTCTCTAGATTTAGCAAGGAAAATATTGCCATCAATTCAGTTGCAATCAGGGTACCTTTAAGGGTAGAATAAGACCCAATTGAGAGGCATATTGCGGAGAAACTATCGGGAGGTTACTGATGGAAGCAGTCTGTTATACGCTGGAAGGGGCATTGGAGAAAGCCATCGAACAGGAACAGAAGAGTTTTGAAATCTACCAGCAGGCCCTGAAGATCGTGAAGAACCCATCAGCGAGAAAGCTCCTCAAGGAGTTGGCGGAGGAGGAATTGGAGCATAAGCATGCCTTGGAAAGGGCCTTGACCGGGGGGGCGGTTGTTCTCCATGGAGAGGAGGAAAGGGCTGGGACCACCATGAACCTGACTTTGCTCATTCAGGAGAGACCCCTGGATGAGAACGCATCTCCCCAGGACGCCCTGGCCTTCGCAATGCATGATGAAAAACGCTCAGTCGATTTCTACCAACAGATGGCAACCCAGTGCAGTGGTGCTCCCATGGAGGAGATCTTCTCCAGATTCCACAAGGAAGAGACGAACCATCTCGCCAGGCTTGAAGATACCTACGAAAAGCTCTTCTTGAGCCAAATGTAGGAACAATCCATTACTCGTTCCCTTCTCCTCTCGAACGGATTCATGCCAAAAGCTGCTATCGTGGTCCAAGGGATGGAGGAACACCGTCGACCTTGAGAACTTCACTGATTCTCCCCGAGGCTCCAATAACGCCCAAAACCTCTGCGTGGATTAGGCACTTGCCTCTCTCCCCTTTCTCACAAATCTCTTCTCTCTCGAAAAAGGAGGGGAAAGATGGATAAGGTCCATTCTTCGAACCACCGAAATAGTGCAATAGGCCATCTTCTGTTTTGATCTTTTCCATGACAATGCTCTATCAGGTTTGAAAGGAGGGGATGGAGAATGAAATCCTTTAGGAAGGAGTTATGGTTCGATACCAATTCAAGAAGGGATTATATCAATATTACCCCTCAGGTTGAGGATTGTGTCAGAAGAAGTGAAATTAGAGAGGGGCTATGCCTGGTAAACGCCATGCACATTACCGCCTCAGTATACATTAACGATGCAGAATCCGGCTTACTGGAGGACTATGATGAATGGTTGGAAAAACTCGCCCCTCATGAACCGATTTCCCAATACCGGCATAATAGGACCGGTGAGGATAACGGGGATGCTCATCTGAAACGGCAGGTCATGGGCCGCGAAGTGGTTGTCGCCGTTACAGATGGGAAGTTAGATTTTGGTCCCTGGGAACAGATTTTCTACGGTGAATTCGATGGCCGCAGGCGAAAACGGGTTTTAGTGAAGATCATTGGGGAGTGAAAACGAAAGATGAATTCTGCGGCGAGAATCGATAGAGAGTCGAGTGGGCAGGGAGAACCTTTCCCCCCAGCCCACTGCCCTGAGGAAAATAGCCATGCTCAAAAGGTTTTCTTCCTTCGCCACTGCTTCGGACGTTCACTTGGGAAGTTGAGCCCGCTGGCATCGACCCCCAAATCGACAAACAGCTTGGCCAGCACTATGGCGCAGCTATACCCTTCCAATACGGGTACCTCCCAACCCATTTCATTCAGCCGCTTTTTGAGAAACGTTTGGAGCCAAAAAGCGTCGGAGCATCCGAAGGTGATTACCTCCGCGCCGTCCTCCTCTATCGCAGCGACAGCCTCCGTAACAGCGCGTTCCACGGCCTCAGATGGTTCTCCTCGCAGGGCCTTCTCTCGCTCCTCATCAATGGTGCTCCCATTCTCATATCCGGGCCTGGCGTGGTAGTAGTTGATGTTCCTGATGGATGCGCACCGGTCGGCAAAACGGTGGCGGACCACAAGGTCGTAATAGAACATGTTATGCACCTCGGTAAAATCGATGATACTGAACTTGTTGCCTAACATGGAGGCAATGTGCATCTGGGAAAAGGCACAGGACGTGACGGGAATGCCATATTTTCGAGCGATCTCCCTGGACTCCAAAAAACCCGGTTCTCCACCGCCAAGCAACACGATGGCGTTGTACTTGCCGCTTTCACAGGCCTCACGGACAATCGGTAAACGGGCTGCTGCTACGGAGCAAAACTCCTCACGGGTCTCAACCGCCCAATCACCGTAGGGGGCAGTTGGACCTCCGTGAAAATCCCATTCAACATCCTCCAACAAATGCCTAATGTTGATGTAGTTCATCCTTAGACGTTGCTCTTTTGCGAGGGCAGCAGTATGATACTTGTCCGCATACCTGCTGCCAGTAGACAACTGAAAAGGTTGTATGAACAAAAACCTGTATTTCTTTTTTTCTTCCGCCATGACTTATCTCCTCCTTGTTGATGTCTTATGGGCAATAAGAACTCACCCTTTGGGTGGGGAACATAGGCCGATTTATACGCATAAGTCAACCTTTCGAATGCCCGGCATAGAATAAGGAATGCGGGGCATCTCTGAAAAAGGCTGGCGTTGATAATCGATTTTAAGATGGATTCTTGCATGGGAGGATGATCAGAATGTGTTGATTTAGCAGGAAAATAGCCCCACCTCGCAGAAGCATTTTCATACCTCCAGGATGCCCAACAGGGCATGACAGTTGCGTTAGAAATCTTGGATCTTTTGAAATGCGGAACATTTCAAGGGCTAGTAACCTTCATTTTCTGACTCGTCATCAGAAACCTCCTTATCCTGCCTTATTTTCGGATAAAGCCACATCCTCAGGAGATCCCCGCATGAAACATCGTATTGTAGAGTTTTCAATTAAGATATCAGCGGCCTTGCTACTGCTCAGTATGGCAGGTTTGTGGGGGGTTCAGGCCTCTGGGAAAGCATGGTCGGCAATTCAAAAAGAGATCTGGGAAATGGAAAAAGCGTATTGGAATTTTTGGAGGCAAAGAGGCCTAGACGGATCAATGGCACTGCACCCAAAGACTATGAATGGAAAACAATTGGCGGCATGAGCGCTCGGATCGATTGACTGCAGAGTAGAGAGACAATCAAATCATTCTAAAGCCAGATTCCGCAATGTACGTACTAGCTGAATTCCGCTATCAGCTTTCGTAGCTGAATCCTTTTCTTCCCGTTCCAAACAATCAAAACCACTCGAGCTTTGGATCGTCGTCAAAATTCGAGAAGTCCTTTCGGTCGGCGGGTATTCGTGAATATTGGCCACTTCTCCTCAGGGTTATCTCTGTAACCTTCACTGGAGTATTTTGCCCGAATCCTTCAGATCGTACCCAGGCAGGGCCTTTGCTTCCTTCAAAAACCTCCTCGAATTGAGGAGGTTGAAGAATATCCGTACGGGCTCCATGGAGAGGTTTCCCTGGGGAACGAGCAGGTCGTAACGTTCGATGGTGACGGGGAAGAATTGGAGTCCCAAGAATTCGGCAACAGGCTGAATCCCCAGTCCCACATCGGCCTCCCCCTTGAAAATGGCCAAACCCACCTCCAGGTGTTTATAAACCTCATTCGCATAGCCACTCACCTTTTTCGGGTCGACCCCCCCTTGAGTTAGCAGGTGATCAAGAAGAATCCTCGTCCCTGACCCCCTCTCCCTGTTGATCAAGCGTATTCCCGGCTGAAGGAGATCTGCCACACCCCGAAAACCGGGGACTCCTTTCTGCCGTAACATCCACCCCTGGTTTCGATAGGCTAGATTAAATACGAAAAACCGCTCTTTGGGCCTCAGATTCCCCAGGTACGGCAGATTATATTGGCCGCTTTGGGGATGGTAAAGATGGACCCCTGCCAGGTGGGCCTTCCCCTCTCGAATGGCCCTGATACCCGCCAGACTCCCAGTTGTGGCATAATAGGTCAGGAGTTCAGGGCATTCTGCATGGAGAATCTTTGCGATCACTCGGCTCAACAAGAGGTCGTCGCTCCCTGCAATGAAGAGAGCATTTTTGACCTCCGGTTCAGATAGACCAGGGGCCGACTCCCCGCCCCCAAGGGAATGAAATTCGATCCACTCCCGGAGTTGAGATCGAGAAAAGGTCCATTTACCGGTAATCCGCGCACCCGGAATCCTTCCCTCTTTCACCAGTCGATAGATCACTTTCTCGTTAAGGTTCAGGTATTGAGCCGCTTCCTTTGCCGTCAACATCTCTTTTTCCATGGAATTCCCCCGGTGACTCCGTCAGAGGAGATAGACAGAGCTGGCTTTGAAGGTGACGTATATACGGGAACTCACTTTCAATTCCAGCCTGCGAAAGGAGTGTCCCGTGATTTGGACCCTGAAGGTCTCTCCCGCATTGATTACCAATTCTACCCTCCCCTCCTGTTCAACCACCTGGGCAATGGTCCCCTCGTACCGATTCCTGGCGCTGGAGGCGAAGGGTTCCTTGGAGACGATGATATCCTCTGGATTGACGGAGATGTGATTGGAGGATAAGGACGAAAATTCCTGGGGAATCCAAATCCGAATCTTGCCCGTATCGAAGTAGGGACCTTCCGGGGAGGCCTTTATGGCGCCATTGAACAGATTATGCATGGTGGAGGGAACCAGCCGCCCTTCAAAGACGGGAAAGACATGATGTGCGAATCGATATGCCTGGGAAAGATCATGTGTCGTGAGGACAATCGTTGTTCCACGATCCCGATTGATGGCCCGAATAATCTCCTCAAGCTGATTGATATGCCTCACATCCACGTTTGCCGCGGGCTCATCGAGGAACAGGATCTGCGGATCGATGGCCAAGGCCCTGGCAATGGCGACCAGCTGGATCTCACCTCCCGAAAGCTCCCTTGACCTCCTTTCCGCCATGCCCCCCAAACCTACCTGCTGGAGGGCACCTTCGATGATGGCCGCCCAATTTCTCCTGGGAATCCCCCGAGCCCTCAGGCCGTAGGCGATATTCCCCTCCACCGTGGTATTAAAGAGATAAGGGGTTTGAAGGGTCATAGCCATGGATCTCTGTATCTCCAGCCGACTGATCTCATCGCGCTGGATGGGTTTCCCCTCGAAGAAGAGTTGTCCTGTGGTTGGCCGTAGGAGGAGATTCATGATGCAGACAAGCGTTGTCTTTCCGGAGCCATTGGGTCCGACCACACCGTAAATCTTTCCCCTTTGGATGGAGAGATGGGGCATATCCAAGACCATCCTTCCATGATAGTAGTGGGTTACATTCCGCAGTTCCAGTTGAGGTATTTCACCAGTCTCCTTCATCATTGGCGGCCCTTCACTTGTAGAAAGTGGAAGAAGATGTTGATGGAAAAGACTACCAAGAGGAGGAAAAACCCGAGGGCCAGGCCGAACCCGAACTCCCCCTTACTCGTTTCCAGGGCGATGGCAGTTGTCATGGTCCGCGTGTAGAACCGTATATTCCCTCCCAGCATCATGGCCGATCCGACTTCGGAAACGGCCCGGCCAAAGCCCGCAATGATAGCAGCCAAGAGGGAAAACCGTGCCTCCATCATAATGGTCCAGGCCATCAGGACCTTTCCCGCCCCCAGGGTCTGGGCCGTGAGAATCGCACGTGGATCCACAGCCTGGACCGCCGACACGGTTAAATTGGCAATGATGGGAAGGGAGAGGATGAACTCCCCGACAATCACGGCACCAGGGGTAAAAAGCAGATCTAGAAAACCCAAGGGGGCCCGGCGGGATAAAAAGCCATAGGCGAGGAGGCCTATAACAACCGTGGGGAGGGCCATGAGGGTGTTCATGAGGGTCAGTAATCCCGATTTTCCCCGGAACCGCTTGGTACCAACGAGAAACCCGATGGGCACCCCGCACAGAGCTGCCATCAAGGTAGCGGTCAGGGCAAAAAACAGGGACCTCCCTACGATTCCATAGATCTCCCCCTCAAAGGAGAAGATGAGGTTTATGGAATCCCCAAGGGCCTCAAAAAGGTATTCCATGATTCACCACAGGGGAACTGAGTCCTCGGAAACAGATCTTACCCAATTGTATCCTTTCATCGAAGGGTAACAGAAAAGGGAACAAGAGTCAACTGTGATATAAAATAATAACTTAAAATAACTAATCTAAACTTTTTTCGTTGAAATCAGGTCCGTTCCGTGTTACAGTTTTCGGGCCTTGGGGTAGATCACCGTATCGGTTTAACCACTTCATCAGGAAGGAGGTACATCCCATGAAGAAATCCATCGTTCTCCTCCTCATGTTCAGCGTTGTTCTGGGGTTGTCATCAACGGGTTCACCCGCGGAACGGTTGAAGGTCTCAAGTACTACCAGTACCGATAACACTGGGCTCTTCCAGGCGCTCAATCCTCCCTTCGAAGAGAAATTCGGCTGCCGAGTGGACGTGGTTGCGGTGGGGACGGGAAAGGCGCTCAAGATCGGAGAAATGGGAGATAGCGATCTGGTCTTCGTTCACAGCAGGCCCGCAGAAGATGCATTCGTGGCCGCTGGCTACGGGGTAAACCGAAGGGACGTCATGTACAACGACTTCATCATCCTGGGGCCGGCGAATGACCCCGCCGGCATCCGCGGAACCAAAGATGCCAAAAAAGCCTTGGCCGCCATTGCGAAGGCCGAGGCGCCATTTATCTCGCGGGGGGATGATTCTGGGACTCACAAAAAGGAGAAATCCCTCTGGGAGAAAGCTGCTACCACCCCTAAAGGCCGATGGTATTCGGAAGCGGGACAGGGCATGGGTGCCGTCATCCAGATTGCCAATGAGAAGCTGGCCTACACCCTGGCAGACCGAGGAACCTACGCGGCTTACAAGCAGAAGGTTTCCCTGGAAGTTCTCTGTGAGCGAGACCCCGATCTCTTCAACCCGTATGGGATCATTGCGGTCAACCCGGCCAGGCATCCCCACGTCAACTACGTCTTGGCCATGGCCTATATCGGCTGGGTGACTTCTCCCGAGGGGCAGAAAATCATACGGGAGTTCGGAAAGGAAAAGTTCGAACAGCCGCTCTTCATCCCGGTGGCCATTCCCTGATCGGGCTGCTCCCTAAAGGGCCTGTGTCCCAAATCCCTGAAGCAGAGGGACCGAAGTGTTTCCCCCTGCGAGCTCAGGAACCTCCACCGATTTGTCATTTGGCATGCTCCATTTCCCCTCGCCTCATCTTGAATCCCTTTTGAATAACCCTTTTCGTCTTTTCGGGAAGGCGGAAATGGTGGATCTCAGATAGGTGAACCCATTGGACCTCCAAGGCATCGCTCGATGGTTTTTCCTCCCCTGAAAGATATTCGCAGAGGAAATCCACGAGAACGTAATGGTATTGGACCTTTCCCTCGGGATCCCGGAAGATTCGGTCCAGAACTTCAACCACCTCTCCAACCCGTACCGCCAGGTTCACCTCCTCACAAACCTCCCTTACAACGGCTTCCTCCAGTGTCTCTCCCAGCTTTAGCGCTCCGCCTGGGATGCTCCATTTCCCGTAGCCCGGCTCCTTTCCCCTTCTGGCCAGCAGGACCTCTTCTCCCCTTATGATGATAGCCCCGACCCCGATGATGGGATGATTCGGGTATTCCCGCTTCACACCATTTCACCAGTGAGAATTACCCTTAAGGCCTCACATTCTTGAACACTTCGTTCTGATTGTTCCGGAGACCTTACCATAAAAATGAAGACCTGCCAATCATAAATAAACCAGTTTCCTGAGTCTCTAGGGAACACCGCTCTCCATGAGCGCAATTTGTTTGAGAAGGATCACGTCGAAACAGGCCGTTGCCCTGGTTCTCTGGAGAGAACATTAAAGAATTTTGGCTAACCATTCTTAGTGAAGCGAAACGGCCGCAAATCCAATGTCTGAGCCTAAAAGGCGAGTTTTGGATTTGCAGTGAAGCGAACTGTAGAATGGTCCACAATTCTTTTCAGTGAGCGAAAGGGAATGTGGGCAACAGACCACGAGCAACCGAAGGGACAACGGTGTTCGCTTATGAGAAATATAATATAGATCGCTTCAAAGCGGGCAAGGTGCGGAAGTTGATAAAACCGATCCCGAGAAACAGGATATAGAATGGACTTTTGAAGCCATTCCGTCTTGTTCAGATTGCCCTCGAGCGCACATCTTATTGTCTATCACACACGTTGCCCACTCCACCATTCTGGAATTTCGTTGCGGACAGAGCAGCCCTATCTTCCTCGGTCCTGAAATTTCAAATCACCGAACTTCTTAACGTAGGGGATTAGTCCCCCTTCATCAAGAATTTGAATCATAACAGACGGAAGTTTGTTAAAGGTTCGTCTATCCCCAGTGGAGAGGTTGTGGAGGGTGCCAGATGCTAAGTCAACCTCAAGCTCATCCCCATCGCTGATATTCTCAGTATCAGCTATTAATACAGGAAGGCCAATATTAATAGCATTGCGGAAGAAGATGCGGCCGACTGACTTGGCAATAACCGCACTGACGCCATTCATTTTTATAACTCTGGGAGCTTGCTCCCTGCTGGATCCCAACCCGAAGTTTTTTCCAGCGATGACAAAATCTCCCCGCCGAACTCGGGCAGCAAAATTGGGGTCGGCATCCTCAAATGCATGTTTTGCGAGTTCGGGCAGGTTGCTTCTCAGGTGCGTGTATCTCCCCGGCGCAATGAGATCAGTAGATATGTCATCCCCAAATCTAATTGCCTTACCTTTTAACGTAGTCTTTGGCATGATAGCACCTCTCTCTCTTTCCGTGGCTTCGCCCGCTCAGGATAAGAACTTTTCAGGGCTGGTAATCTCTCCCGCGATCGCCGAAGCTGCTGCTGTAGCGGGGCTAGAGAGATAGACAAAGGATTCGGGATTTCCCATACGCCCTTTGAAATTGCGGTTGGTGGTTGACAGACACACTTCACCTTCCGCTAAAATTCCCTGGTGAATCCCAGCGCAGGCTGCACACCCAGGGTTTAGTACGGATCCCCCGGCATTGATAAAGATCTTGATATATCCTTTGTCCAGGGCTTCTCGATACACAGTTCGGGAGGCAGGGACAACAATGAGTCGAGCTTGAGAATGCCCCTTCTTCCCATTCAGAATGCTGGCTGCCACGGCCAAATCCTCAAGGCGAGCATTCGTACACGAGCCGATAAACACCTGATCAACCTTGGTTCCCGCCACTTTGCTTACCGGAACAACATTATCTACGCTGTGGGGTTGTGCGACCATAGGTACCAACCTTCCCACGTCTATTTCCACAACCTTTTCGTAGATGGCATCGGGATCAGGCAGAAGAGACTGGAAACGATCGCCACGTCCATGAGTCTCGAGATATGCCTTGGTTATCTCATCTGCGGGGAAGAGACCTGCCTTGGCGCCAGCTTCCACCGCCATATTGGCAACAGTGAACCGTTGCGACATGCTCATCGTTTTCAGGGTACCTCCTGCAAATTCGAGGGCCTTGTAGGTTGCACCCTCAGATCCCAAGAGCCCAATGAGGTGAAGGATCAGGTCTTTGGAGTAGACTCCGCGGGGGAATTTCCCGGTAATTTTAACCAGCAAGGTCTCTGGCACCCTGAGCCAGGTCTTGCCCAAAGCCATGGCAACAGCGATATCGGTTGAGCCCATTCCAGTGGCAAAAGCCCCCAGTCCACCAATGGTGCAGGTGTGAGAGTCACCCCCTAATACTATGTCTCCTGGATTAGCCCATTCCTCAACCACAAGCTGGTGACAAATTCCGTCGCCTACCTGGTAGAGAGGACACCCAAACTCTTGAGCAAAAGTTCTCAGGGCCTTCTGGTCATTGGCCAGCTCCAAACGGGGGCTGGGGGCACAGTGATCAAGAAAGATAAGAGTGGACTTGGGATTTGCCAGTTTACCCAAACCGCTCTCCTTGAACTGGGTTATTGTGAGAGGGCCGCTGACATCATGAGTGAATACAAGATCAACGGGGACTATGACGATATCCCCAGCTTTGGCATCCACTCCAGATTTGTTGCTCAGTATCTTCTCAGCAAGCGTTTTACCCATAAGGTCCCTCCTTCCTCAGGAAAATCGCCTCTTGATGTTGACACCCAGTGAACTGAGCTCGATCCCCTCACCTCGTTTCCTACGATCAGTGCAGGCACCCACGGTTGCCACGTTACAGATGGGCCCATTGGTAGTAACAATCTCGGTTTCATTCAGAACAAAGTGATCACCACCCCTCGCGAGCCCGCGTTTTTAGGGGCGAAATCTGAGCCAGCGGCCGACTCGGCGAGCGCAAATCCAGCGATCTTTTCTCCTTTGATAGCGGGGATAAGAACGTTTTTCCCCTGTTCTTCAAAAAAGCCAAAAGGAGAAGTGGGCTGGGCACACAAACCACTCCGAACCAGGGGCGAGCCAACAATTCCCGTATTTACCCTGTTGAGCTCTTCTGCCATGATATACCCCGTAATTCTGTATATCTCTCCTGCCCAATTTCATCTCCATGTTCGTACTAAACCTCTGGAATGGCTTGTCCCTGATATTTTACGGTTTTTCAAGGACAGCCCCTATCCCCAATCCTCCACCACCGCAGATCGTTTCCAATCCATACCGGGAGCCGCGCCTTTTCATTTCATGGAGTAAGGTTACCAGTCTCATGGCGCCAGTCGCAGCAATGGGGTGACCAAGGGATATACCGGAACCATTTACATTGATCTTATCATCAAAATCTTCGGGCTTGATCCCTATCATCCTGGCATCGGCCAACGCTTGCACAGCAAATGCCTCTTGTATCTCGATGAGATCCACATGAGCCATGGTGATCCCAGCTTTAGCGAGTGCTTTGTTCACAGCGGCAGGTATTGCAGTATACGTGAGTGTGGGGTCGCTCCCAGCGATAGCGCAGGATCTGAAATAAGCCATTGGTTCGATACCCAGTTCCTTAGATTGCGTCTGGCTCATGAGTACCACCGCTGCCGCCCCATCGTTTTCGGTAGATGAATTTCCAGCAGTACACACCCCATCACGATAAACGGGGCGAAGTTTGGCAAGCTTCTCTAAGGTGGTATCTCGCCGAGGGGTCTCATCGGTAGTAAACATCAATGGCTCCCCTTTTCTCTCTGGAATGGGGATGGGAACAATCTCCTCGCTGAATTTCCCAGAGTCTATGGCTGCGATAGCTTTTTGATGGCTTCGTAAAGCCCATTCATCTGCTTCCTGGCGTGAGATCTGTTCTTTCTTGGCCGCCGTTTCCGCCCAGCTCATCATAGAGTTGAGTTCCCCGAATCTCTCGATGGGCTGGGACATGACTCTCGCACGCTGAATCCTATCGTACAACGGTATTCCCCACATCGAAAGGGCACCGTGTCCTTTTGGCATGTACCCCCATTTTTCATCGGTTTTCCCGCCCAAACCCCACTTGATATCCCCCGGAATGTAGAGCTCTGCCTGGCTCATGCTGTCCATTCCCCCAGCAACGACGATATCTGCGTTGTCAGTCTGAATTTTCATGACACCGAAAAAAATGGCATCCAATCCTGAGCAGCAGCGACGGTCTAGTGTCACCCCTGGAACTTCATTGGGCCATCCAGCCTCAAGGAGGGCCATTCGGGCACCATTTGCACACTCACCATTTTGGTAAGACTGCCCCATAATCACATCGTCCACCTGGACAGGTTCAATGTGACACCTTTCCAATGCTTCATTCAGAACCACGCTCGTGAATTTATATACGGGAACATTTCGTAAGACACCACCATACCTCCCGATCGGTGTCCGCACCCCACTGACAATAACAACATCTTTCACCGTCACATTCCTTTCCGACATCTATTATCCATTCTTCTTTTTTATACTCATACCAACCCTTACCCGTCTTACGCCCAAGATTCCTTTCTTTGATTTATGTCGGAGAATGACGGGTGGATATCAGCACGAATCCTGGGTTGTCTCGAAGATTAACATGAGAGCCCCGGCCTTAAAGGTTGGATGATTCGGGTATCCCCCTCTCATGCTCTTTCACCAGGAAGAGTTGTCCCAAAGGACCGACATTCTTGCATCCTTCTTGTTTTATTACTTTCAAGACCATACCAAAATAAGAAGGACCTAGCAATCAAAAACCCACAATAGTAAAAGACGAACCCGGTTGAAGGCCTTTCAGATTGTAAGTCATGCTCGGTCTCTTGGACGTTCTTTCGGTTATCTCTCTATTGTAATTTCAGGCTTGAACGGTGATAAGCTCTGGTGTATCATAAACTTACCTCCCAAGTTTCAGGTTTTCACCTTTTTTGGTCCATATTGCTTCACCCCGGAGTCTTACACCGAGAGGGTTTTACATTCTATAATTCTCAACACTCTTTTTGGGTATGGTGAAATGGTTGAACCTTACTTGATCATTATCGCGTCCATTGCGGCTTTTTTTTGTTCTTGGTTTGGTTCTTTAGTGGGCGGTGGGGGACTTATTATTGTACCTCTCCTCCTTTCCCTTGGCCTTCCTATTCCTGTTGCCCTGGGAACGAGACGGTTCTCATCGCTTGGCGGGACTGCTACAGGACTTATCGAGTTTCACAGAAAGAAGAAAATGAATTATAAGCTCAGTTTTTCTCTCGTTATCTTTGCATTAATAGGATCTTTCCTGGGTTATATTGTAGTAGATAGCCTTAATGAGTCGATATTAAAGAAAATCATAGGTTTCTTGATTGTTGCACTGGCAATTGTATTATATTGTGAGAACAAAGATAGAATTAAAGAGCTCAAGGGCAGACTCTATACATATAGAAACGTAATCGGGCCTCCTGTAGCTATATCGTCGAGTTTGACCGCTATAATAATTGGCGGTGCCGGCGGCACTATTATGACATATCTGCTCATAATTGTTTATGGGCAAACGATTCTTCAGTCTGCAGGAAACAGGAGGTTGCCACTATTGGCTGGAAACATTCTGGCAGTCATTTTATTTATCCTTGCCGGATATGTTCACTATCCTTTGGCAGTTCCTATGCTTGTCGCAACTGCATTCGGCGGATATTTTGGCTCTCGTTTCTATCTGAAAAAGGGGGATGAAAAAGTCAGGGTTTTCTTTTTTGGAATCGTGATACTACTTGGGATGAAGGTACTGTTCTTGTGAAATCCAATTAATCCGTTCTGTTTTTTATTCCTTTCAGAAGAATGTTTTCCTCATTTCTCATAGATCCAAAAGTTCATTTTGGATGATTTCTTTTCAAACTGCGGCACGCAGAGAGAATAAAGCTGGCTGAGAGGGCGACAGGTTGCAACACTGACTGTGGGAACCGCCCAATTTGTGGGGGCTGAAGCCATAGCCATCCAGAGCTTCTTCTTGTGTCCTTTCACTCTCTGAAAGAGATCGCCACAGTGTTGCTTTAGAAACCCCTACTGCCGTTTTTCCTTCTGACAACATGAGTAACGACCCCAAACAGGAATAGTGCAGTCATCATATGGCCGACTCACCGATTGCCCATATCTGCGAAACTCCAAGCCTCATCGTTATCGCCCCTCACTCAACATTCGCCCTCGTGAAATTCATGAGTTAAAAAGTCCGGTCGAGCTCTCCTTTTGAGGGCCAAGGCTGAGGTATTTCCACCCGAGCATGGAATCAGCTCTGCTCTCCCCATAGTCGAAAGATTTCACTGATGATCTCCCCTTTTTTCTTCAGCATCTCCGCCTTTGAGGTGCAATAGAATGTTCCTCCCGCCGCCCCCTTGTGACCGTCTCCGATATTGAGACACCTCATAATCTCCCCTACGTCCTTCTGATGTTCCCCCCTATTGAAGTTAAGGGAAAGGGACAGGGAAAAGCTCAGATGGTTGGTCTTTACTCCCCTATCATGGAGGGTATGCACTTCCAGGACTGAAAGAGCCTCGGGAAAAATGAGAAAGGCCAGGTTCTTGACGATGTCAGGTCTCCGTTTGAACCCGGTCATATCGAGGATAACCATCTGCCCCTCGCGGTCCGCCGGTAAAAAGGTGGCAGATTGTTCGATGATCTTGGTCATCCTCAGCTCTTCCTCCTCATACGCGGCTAATCTCTTCTTGACCATGGGGAGGTTGGCGACTTCTTCCAAGGGATGGTCTCGGATTTGAAAGACTAAATTCCTCATATAGGCGTTCCGCTCTTGTGGTGACGGATCGCTGATCTTTAACGTCTTGTCAATGATCCTTCCCGGCGTCTCCCTCCTCCATTCCTCGATGGAGGAATAATTGAAACTATCGATGATATCGGCCTCTGCCACGGTTTCCTCATACCAGCGCGGAAAGGTGACCTCTTGGCCGAAAAAATCGAAGACCACCCGGGCACAGCTCGGTTTCAGATCAAACCGTCCCGGCAAAACAGAAAGATCGATATTGCGATACTGCAAGGCCTGAAAATTCCCCTCGTGGTGGTCAAACCAAAGGCCGCATTCCAATGGATAGGGAAGATCGCAGACCACATCGGCCTCAGTAATACTGACTAGTGATCGTTCGATGCTCGAAGGCCCCGCAAACAGAACTTTTTCCACATGTAACGAAAAGGAACATAAAGAAGCGCTTACGATCCCGTCGAAATCATTATGGGTGACGATTTTCTCATACTGTCGGTGCAGCTGCCTCAAAAAGATCCCTCCAGAAAACCGAAAAATATGAGCAGGCCTATCACTCCCCCCGTTGCCAGCAGGGAGAGACACTCTTCCCTTCCCAATCTCTCTCCCCTCCCTGTAGGCCACCTAACACCTTCTCCATAACCCCTCGCAGCCAGTGCATCGCCAATGCCATGAGCTTTCCTCAAACTGTTGGCCATAAGGGGAACCAATAGAGGCAATACCGTTCTCCCCCGTTGCAAAAGGCCTCCTTCATCGAAACAAACCCCTCTGGCCCTCTGGGCCTTGGTAATCCGTTCAATTTCTTTTAGAAAGAGGGGTACATATCTCATGGAGATCATCACCATGATAGCGATGTCGTCAATGGGGATACGGAAAATCCTCAAGGGGGAGAGCAGTCGGAAAACCCCTTTCGCCAACTCCATAGGAGAGGTCGTTAGGGTGAGAATCGATGAGAAGATGATGGATAGGATCACTTGAAACGAAATCAGGGCCCCCTCTCTCAGCCCCGAATACGTCATGTGCATGAAACCGATACGGAAGGGGAAGATCGGACGTCCCGGCACAAAGAGAAAATGAATGAAAAAGATGAAAACGAATAACCAGAGAAAAGGCCTAATCCCCCGCAGGACGAGCATAAGGGGAATTTTCGATTGCTTCACGACCAAAATGGAGAAAAAGAACGGTATGGCGAGGGCGGTGGTTTCTCGGACCAAGAAGATCGAGATGATTAAGGCCATCAGTTCAATAATTTTTGCCCTTGCTTCAATCCTATGGACCACTGAGCCCATGGGCATGTAGTTCCCCAAGGTGATGTCACGATAAAATTTCATTCAACCTTCGCATAAAAAAGGGCTATGATTTCATGTCCCTCATAGCCCCTCCACTACGCCGACAGCCCACCGGGGGTGATAAAGCTTACGCTTCCTCCTGAGTATCCTGATCGGAAGGTGTTTCGGCCACATCAACGGTGGACCTTTCTACCTTTGTCCCTTTCTCTTGACCCTCTTGCTGAGCCTTCTTCTCCATCTCCTCCTGGATTAACCGTCCAAGACTTGGAGCTCCAGATTTCTGGCCGGCCATGTACCTCTCGATCTCATCCTTTTCATCCTTTTCCTTTAGACTCCTCACGCTCAAACCGATCTTTCGATCCTGGGGATCTATGTTGATCACCATGGCCGAAATTGTCTCCCCCACCTTTACCACATCTGAGGGATTTTCAACCTTCTCCTTGCTGAGTTCGGAGACATGGATCAAACCCTCGATGCCATCTTCCAACTCTATGAATACCCCGAAATCCGTAATATTGGTGATTTTACCCTCCACCCGGTCACCGATATGGTACCGCTTGGGAATCTCCTCCCAAGGATCCGCCGAAAGCTGCTTGACTCCTAGGGAAAACCTCTCGTTCTCCCGGTCGATATTGAGGACAACTGCCTCTACCTCCTGCCCTTTTTTATAAATCTCTCCGGGATCCTTCACCTTCTTCGTCCAGGACATCTCCGAGATATGGATCAGGCCGTCGATACCCTCATCGAAACCGACAAACACCCCGAAGTCGGTAATCGTCTTAACCTTTCCCCGCACCCTGGTTCCCAATGGGTATTTTTCCTCAATCACCGACCAAGGATTGGGCTCAACCTGCCTCATTCCCAGGGAAATCCTCTTCTTCGGCACATCTACATCCAAAACGACGGCGTCGATGATATCCCCCACACCGACAACTTGAGAGGGGTGTTTTACCTTTTTGGTCCAGGACATCTCCGAGATATGAACGAGCCCTTCGACCCCTTCTCCTAGTTCAACGAAAGCACCATAATCAGTTATGCTAACCACCCGCCCTTTCAGCTGGGAACCGACGGGGTGCTTCTCATTGACCTCCTCCCACGGATCCGGGGAAATCTGCTTCAATCCCAGGGAAACCCGCTCCCTTTCCTTATCAAAATTCAACACCTTCACGGTGATCTTTTCCCCTATCGAAAGCTTTTCGGTGGGATGACTGATCCTTCCCCATGAGATGTCCGTGATATGGAGCAGACCATCGATTCCCCCCAAATCTACGAAGGCACCGTAATCGGTGATGTTCTTGACTACCCCCTCAAGGATTTCCCCTTCCCTTAAATGCTTAAGGGTTTTCTCCCTGAGCACCTTCCTCTCTTCTTCCACGAGAACCCGGCGGGACAATACGATGTTGCTCCGCTTCTTGTTAAATTTGATCACCTTAAATTTGAACCGCTTTCCAATAAACTTATCCAAATTACGAACCGGGCGGATATCGACTTGGGAACCGGGTAAGAACGCATTGATGCCGATATCCACAGTCAGTCCACCCTTTATTCTGGAGGTAATCGTGCCGTCGACAATCTCCCCCTCTCGGAAGGCTTTGCTGACGCTTCTCCACGCCATGAGCTTATCTGCCTTTTCCTTGGAAAGGGTAATCAAGCTATCATCCACCTCCTTCCTCTCCAAGAGCACATCTACCCTATCCCCTAGCTTAACCGCCACAACCCCATCCTTATCCTTAAATTCCGAGATGGGGATTTGACCCTCCGATTTATAACCGATATCCACCGTGACATATTCCGAGTCGACGGCCACTACAATTCCATTCAGAATATCACCCTCCTCAATGGTTTTAAAGGAAGCCTCATAAAGCTGCGTGAAATCTTCGACCCCGTCCCTCGTCTCCTCTTCAACAACTCTCTCATCCGCTGTAGAATCTTCTGTGACTCCTTTCATTTCTCGTGTTTTATTTTCCTCCATGAAACCTTAAACCCCCTCAAAGAAAGTCTTTTAAATTCGCAAAACTATAGCATACTATCCCGAAAAAGACAAATCTTTTAAGCCTTTCATGCTTATGGACATTGTGACACTATGCGACGCATACCCTTTTCGATCTGCTCGATGACCCAACCAGACGTCAAAGCCCCACCCACAAATCCCATCCTCCCCTTCCCACTAAACCACGACGGATTCAGTTCCCCAACCTCTTCCCCATGATCCATATCTCCCGGTATGGGCCGGCAGATTTCAGCTAGCCTTTCTGGATTGGCACCCCTGGGAATCCCCTAATCAGCTTGAAACGGTGTATTTCACTTTCAACAGACCTCCCTCTCAGAGATTCGGCGGCGTGCCTCCTCGAACATCCTCTCCACTACCTCGTCAATGCCCATATGGGTGGAATCAACCACCAGTGCGTCATTGGCCTTCCGCAGTGGCGATAATTTTCTCCTCTGGTCCCGCTCATCCCTTGTTCCTATCTCAGCAATGATTTCTTCAAGGTGCACTCGCATTCCCTTTTCCGAGAGTTCCTTAAACCTTCTCTTTCCCCTCTCCTCGGGCGCAGAATCGAGAAAAAACTTCAATTCCGCCCCTGGGAAAACCACCGTTCCAATATCCCTTCCTTCCGACACAACCCCACCCCCGGCTCCCATCATCCTCTGCATCCGGACCAAGATATCCCTAACGGCTTTTTTTGTAGAAATCTCTGAAGCCAATGCACTGATCTCAGGTCTCCGGATGGCTTCGCTCACGTCCTTGTCGTTGCAAAAAATCTTGATTTCACTCCCTTCTCGGACGAATACAATTCTCATTTCTGAACACACCTTGGTCAGTTCTTCCTCGTCATCGATATCGATACAAAGCTCTCTGGCCTTCAGGGCAGCCACTCTGTACATGGCCCCGGTATCAATGTAACGATACCCAAGCCTTTCCGCTAACCGCCTCCCCACGGTGCTTTTACCCGATCCCGATGGCCCATCGATGGCGATAATGATTCTCCTTGCCATCTTACCTCAAACTCCTGAATATTCCGAAGAACCTCAAAGCACGCACTAAATGCTATCGGACACCGCAGGGTGAAACATGGACAAAAGGCAGCCTGGGCCCGAGAACGCACAATGGAGAAATTGATTCATCCCTGGAAAGAACCAAATGGTCCCCTACAGTGGGAGCCTAACACATGACCATTTTAGGAGGAGAAGGAGGGGTGGCGGAAAAGGCGGGTAAGAGGTGGACCAGCGTTACATCTGGTGTAACAGTGCAACTCCACCATTTCCCTACATTTTATACTTCCCAAAGTCCTCGGGCGAAAGATCCTCGAGGATCTCCTCCCATTTTTTTTCATCGAGTACCCCCTCACCCTCTGCCTGTTGAGCTAAATCAACCTTTCTCGACTTTTCGATAACCTGTTGGTGGACAAATATGGGAGATTTCGTCCTCAATGCAATGGCAATGGCATCGCTGGGGCGAGCGTCGATGGCAAGATCCATTCCATTCCATTTCAAATGGATGATCGCATAGAAGGTATTGTTCCTGAGGTCGTTAATCTCAACTCTCGATACTTCAGCATCCAGGTGATTCAAAATGTTCTTCATCAGATCATGGGTCATGGGCCTGGCTAGCTTGATATTTTCCAGCTGAGTAGCGATGGAACTCGCCTCGAGCAGCCCGATCCATATCGGAATGACCTCTTGGCTCTCCTTGTCTTTCAACAGCACGATAGGCGTGTGGGTAACCGGGTCGATGCTCAAACCTGAAACCTTTACCTCCTTTAGCATGATCTCCTCCCCGTCAAATGATATTCCCTCTCAAGGAATTGGCATATCCCTCTTCTATCCTCACCTTCACCAGTTGACCTATCAAATCAGGGGTTCCCCTGAAATTGACTGCCTTATTCGAACTCGTCCTCCCGGTCATCTCCCCTTTCGCCCCTTTGCTCACACCCTCAACCAGTATCTCCTCGTAGCTCCCCTCAAGTGCTTGATTCCTCTCCAGGGTGATCCCCCTCTGCAATTTCTGGAGGACCTCCAAGCGACGGCTTTTCGCGGATTCATCGATTTGGTCGGGAAACTGAGCCGCTCTCGTTCCCTTCCTGGTGGAATACTTGAAAGAAAATAGATTATCGAACTGAATCTTTCGGATCAGGTCGAGGGTGTCATGGAAATCCTCCTCACTTTCCCCGGGGAAACCAACCATTACATCAGCGGTAATCCCTATCCCTGGGCAGACCTCCCTCAACTGCTCTCCCTTCTCCATATACTGCTTTCGAGTATACCCTCTGTTCATCCTCTCAAGGATCTTGTCCGAACCGGATTGGAAGGGCAAATGAATGTGTTTGCAGACATTCTCCAACTTCCCGAAGGCCATGATAAGTTCTTCTGAGATATCCTTTGGGTGGGAAGTGGTAAATCGAATCCTCCATAATCCTTCGATTTCATTAATATGAGTCAACAGCTCTGAGAAGGTTAATCCTCCAGAGAGGTCCTGCCCGTAGGAATTGACGTTTTGCCCCAAAAGGATAATCTCCCGTACGCCCCTTTTCGTTAACGCCTTGATCTCCCCGAGGATGCTCTCGCTGTGTCTGCTCTTCTGGCTGCCCCTCACATAGGGAACGATACAGAAGGAGCAAAAGTTATCACACCCCTGCATTATGGTCACGTATGACTTCACCGCCTCGCCGCAGGAGGGAGCCGAAAGGATATCCAGGGATTTCACCTCATCGTAGAATTCCACGGCGCACTTCGGCTTTCTCGAGGACTGAACATCCCCAATGAGCTCAGGTAGCCTGTGAAGGTTGTGTGTTCCGAAGACCAAGTCCAAATGACCGATACGGTCCAGAAGCCTCTTGCCCTCCTGCTGGGCAACGCACCCACCAACACCGATGACCAGGTGGTGGTTTTTCTCCTTGAGCTTCTTGAGTCTTCCCAAGGCACTATAAACCTTGTGTTCTGGTTTTGCCCTGACGCTACAGGTGTTGAGCAGGATGATGTCGGCCCGATGGATATCGTCGGTCGGCCTGTAGTCATTTTCCGCTAAAATCGTTAGCATCTTTTCGGAATCATGCACATTCATCTGGCAGCCGAAGGTCTGAAGGTAAACGAATTTTCCGCTGGACACCATTAAACCCTTCAATCCAGGGGTCCCAGATAGGTTACCCCCCAACCATAGAGTACTTCAGTGGTGACTGTCAAGATCTCCATGAGGCCTTGGAGGTGCGAGTCCAAAGCATCAACCCCTTACCGTAAACTGAGTATCCAGTTTTTTCATCTTTTCAACGATTCCACCATACTCCAATTCGCTATAGGGAAGCATAGCCGCTCCGGAGAATCCCTGTTCCCGAATGTCCGTTGCCTTTCTGGCGACCTTCTCTCGAATATGATCCCAATAAGGATGATCGAAGGCATCGGCAGGCTCTGTAAATTTCCCATTATGAACGCAGAAGGCAAGACAGCTAACCACCGGTGGACCGTCAAAAAAGGAGATAGATGAATTTCGCTTCACGGGCATCAGGGGACCCGTATGGCTACCCCTCATAAACCCCGCAACGAGATGTCCTATGCTGAAAGGTGAAAGGATCTCCCCTGTAGCCGGAAAAGCTCCCTGAACTCTTACCAGCATGACCGGATCGTCCTTTCCGGTATACTTCCCTGCGATATTGTGGAGACGAGTCGTACTCACGGCTGCCGCGATGTCCCCGTTATTTCTGGAGTGAATGGATTCCACCACGAACCGCTGGTTGTCCCTCAAGAGTGCGGCAATGTCATAGAGATCCTCGGGGGCGTTGAGCTCGACGACCCTATCTCCCTCCGTATAAGATACGTCCATGATGGTGAATTTAAAGCCTTTGTTCATGGCGGGACTCAGAATCAATCCTGCATTATGCATGGGGTCCGTAAAGCTCAAATAGAGGGGGAGGTTATACGCCCCTGGATCGGTCTTGTCCGCCGCGAAAA
>CAYFXL010000031.1:0-22893 GCA_964346945.1 uncultured Syntrophobacterales bacterium | reverse complement strand
CTTAGGGCATCAGTTTCATGCAACAACCTATGAAAAGATTGCATATTTTGGCTAAATTTTTCTCCTTCACCCCAGTTTGGCGTGTTGAGTTATCCGAAAATTGCCGATATTAGACGATCAAATCGGGTAAATCGCAAAAAGACCACCTCACTGGTACGATTTTTGCGTAGGAACGACTACCAATGAAATCATCGACTCATCAAGGACGCCGTATTAACCCTAGCTAACGGCAAGCAAGATATGAGGATAATTACTTTATCATTGATGTTCCCGCTCATATTTCTCGGATGGAAACCTTCTCTTTCCGTGCTCCATGGATATGATGGGCATAGCTCAGTTCTCAGCCGGGGTGCGAATATTCCCTTTTCCTCTGTCCCCGGAGAGGTCTTGGTGAAGTGGAAGGAAAACGCATCAGCCCATGCTATTAACCATTTGAAGTCAACCATTGGCTTTCAGGCAAGGAAGAGCATCCATAGCATTAACGTTCAGCAAGTAAGGATTCCTCCTTCCACGGATATCGAGGAAGCCTTGGCAAAGCTCAGGGCGAACCCACTGGTTGAATACGCTGAGCCCAATTATATTATCCGAGCCCTCGCAACCTTCCCTAACGATCCTCCCTTCGATCCAGGAGATCCCAATTATGGGGCCCTTTGGGGATTACATAATATCACCTCGGATGCGGACATCGATGCCCCTGAGGCTTGGGATATTACTCGAGGGGATCCCAGTGTGGTCATCGCAGTCATAGATACCGGGGTTGCATATAACCATCCAGATCTTGATGATGGGACACATACTAACATTTGGATCAACGACGCGGAGCTCAATGGAACGCCGGATTTCGATGATGATGGGAACGGCTATGTCGATGACGTCCGTGGCTGGGATTTTGTGGGGGAGGATAACGACCCCACGGACTACCTTTTCCATGGGACCCATGTATCGGGGACGATCGCCGCTCTCGGAAACAATGGCACGGGTATTACCGGGGTGAATTGGTTGGCCAGCATCATGCCTTTACGAATCTTCGGCGCCTTCGGGTACGGGGATACTGTGAAAGCCATTGAGGCCATTACGTACGCCGCCGATAACGGAGCCAGGGTTATCAACGCCAGCTGGGGTGGCGGGGACTTCTCCCAGGCCCTTTACGACGCCATATCCTATGCAAACGACAAGGGATGTCTCTTTGTGGCCGCGGCGGGTAACTTCACAAATGACAATGATGCAAATCCATTCTACCCGGCGAGCTATGATCTCCCCAATGTCATATCGGTAGCGGCCACGGATCACAATGATAACCTAGCCTCCTTCTCCAATTACGGGGCCACTTCCGTGGATGTCGGGGCGCCCGGGGTTAATATCCTCAGCTCCATCCCGTTCCGTGGGATAGATCCGACGGTGAATATCCTCTTGAGTGAGGATTTTGAATCGGGATTGGGAAATTGGACTCATTGGGGGACCAACGATTTTTGGGACCTAAAAGATCCAATTTCATTTAGCCCAACTCATAGCCTTGCGGATTCACCTTCGGGAAATTACCTGGATAACACCGATTCCTATATCACCTATAATACGGCCTTCAATCTGGTCGATAAAATCGTGTTGATGGACATTCAGCTCAGAGACGACCTCGAACCCTCAGTTGATTGGTTATTCATTGGAGGTGATCTGGGAGGCGGGAACGGATTCCTCCCCGTCTACCTCTTAACCGGGGGTGGACGGTTCAGCGGCAGTACAGGTGGTTCGTTCAATCAGTATACCATTAATCTCTCTCCACTGGGGGATCTCTCCAACACAATCAATATCGGGTTCAATCTGTACTCCAATTCTTCCAATAACGATGACGGGGTTTATATCGATGATGTGGTGGTAACGGCTCAGGATTGGGTCATAACCGGATACAGCTATTGGCCATTTCAGGGTACCTCCATGGCCGCCCCCCATGTCTCCGGCTTGGCCGGGCTTATCCTGGCACGTTACCCCGGGATAACCCTGAATGAACTGGAAGATCGAATCCTCAATGGGGTAGATGTTGGAGACGAAAATAATCCAGGCAGCTTGTACGGAAAGGTACTGACAAATGGGAGAATAAACGCCTATAAGTCCCTCGCCCTTCCGGCAGGGCCAACGAATCTAACCGCGACAAAAGTGTCTGCAACTCAGATCGACCTCAGCTGGTCCGATAACTCGGATCCCGAATTCCCTGAGGACGGGTTCACGATAGAACGAAGAAATGGAACATCAGGGAATTACGCGGAACTAGCCACCGTCGGGCAGG
The DNA here is from genome assembly GCA_964346945.1 of uncultured Syntrophobacterales bacterium. GTDB lineage: Bacteria > Desulfobacterota > BSN033 > WVXP01. Next base: position 20,615 of record CAYFXL010000031.1, on the reverse strand, counting down.
ACGTGACGACATACAGCGATGTCTTGGGTGACGGGTGGACGTATTACTATCGAGTCAGGGCATATAATGGTTTGGGAAATTCTTCTTATTCCAATGAAGCTACTCCTCCACTCCCTGGTCCTGTTGACGGAGGGTGTTTCCTCGCGACGGCGGCTTTTGGGTCGCCCCTTGAACATCATGTTCAGGCTTTGCGGGATTTCAGGGACCGATATCTGCTCACCACTCCCATCGGAAATGCCTTCGTTTCCCTCTACTACACGCTCAGTCCGCCCCTAGCTGATTTCATCGCGAAAAACGAGGCGTTAAGAGCTGCCGTAAGGGTTGGTCTCTTTCCCTTGGCTGGATTCAGTTATACCGGGCTCTATTTCGTGCATACCGGGAACATCATGCTCCTTTTGGGCATGTTGGGGATCGCGGCTGGCCTGTTTTTCCGGGTTTTCCAACTCAAACGGAAAAGGATCTCTCATAAATGTTGAGGTGGGCAGTTTCAACCGTATCGGGGTGTTGCCGAAATCCCTGGAGCGCACATTAAAGAATTTTTGTTAACCATTCTCAGTGAAGCGAACTCCAGAATGGTCAAACATTCTTTTCGGAGAGCGAAAGCCTATTTGGGCAACAGCCCATTATGCTATAACCCCTTACTTAAAATCCTCCATGCTCCGGACTATGGGCTTTCCTCTCCCAGATCCGTTAGTATTTCAATCCCTCTTCAGCCGATCATCCCTCCGCTCCTTCACCCTCCTTTGCCTTGCTTCGGCGATAATCTCCCTTATCTCTCGATGAAATTGGCTCTGGAAGAGGATAAATTTCGCTTGCTGCCGTGGTGAAAGGATCCCCTTGAGTTCCTGGCGTTGCTGCCGCAATAAATCGGAAATGGCCCCAGCGTTGGTTTCCACGCGCTCCATCGTCCCTTCAAGCTCCTTGTCCGAAATCTCCTCACCTTCCAAGGCCTTTCTCAACTCTTGCATGAGGTCCCGACGCTCCTTCTGCAGATTGATCCACTTTTCATCGTACTTACGGAGCAGGGGAAACAGTTTGGCTCCCGTTTCCTGACTCAAATCGAGCTCCTCCGTTAACTTCCACATTCTGATCAGTTCAATCCGCTCGCGAACCTTCTTCCTCTTCTCAATGGCTTGAGGAGATTCATCATCCCACGCAACCGGGCTCCCCGGCCCCCGGGATCTTCCTTCGGCCGGTGGCTGCGAGAAACAGGGCAGACTAAAGCCCGAGATGAACAACGCCATTGCCAAGGTAAAAACCATCGAAAAAAGTCCCCTTTTACACTTCATACCATATTCTCCCTTCCCATGATTTTCTTCCTCCTAGACTATTGGGATGGAGAGAGGTAGAGGATTTAAGGTATCGCGTCTTCAGTGCATCGGACACGAAGTCCAACTCTTCGGAACTGAGTTCCTCCAGTTGGGCGAAGACGTCTTCTCCTTGGGCGAACCGATCCCCCTTAAGCACTTCCTCTACCGAACTTCCCATGCCATTCAACCATCCCCTCAAGCCCTTGGAAATATCCTCCAACTGGTATAACGAGAGGCCCTCCAATGATCCATCGGTGAAAGGGGAGACAAGTACTTCCATCCCGTCAGGATAAACCTCGACAATTTCTTCCCCTATCCCCCTCGATCCCATCCAAAACCACCCTGTTTTGAGAGAGAGTAACCCTCCAATGATGAGTACAAGCATCGCAATCGATACTGCTGCATAGACCGGTTTTGAGAAGGGGAGCCCCGTGGTGAACCCATAGATCCTTTCCCATACCCTCGCGAGCATTGAAATTCGAATGTGTATGTCTCCCTCATAAAAGGCCTTCCTCACTCGCGCGGGGAAATCCCTCCAAAAAATCTCTCCCGGATCACGAAGCCGTTGGGATTGCAACCTAACTATTACCTTCTCAATCGAACGCAGTTCCTCCCCGCAAAGGGGGCATATCTCCAGGTGATCTCTGATGTGCTCAGCGTCTCTTCCGTGGAGTTGATTCTCGTAGAATTCAATCAATTGATCCTGAACTTCATGGCAATCCATCGTTTCCCACCCCTCAATTTTTAAGGATCTCCCTCAATTTTTTGACTCCAAAGTGAAAATTTGCTTTCGCCGTTCCTTCTGAGCTTCCGGTGATTGTGGCTATCTCCCGATATGTTAAGCCTTGATAGGCCTTGAGGATGACCGCATACTTCTGTTTTTCGGGAAGCTCGTTCAAGGCCAAGGATACCCCCCTTCTCTCCTCTTCAGAGATGATGTGGTCCAATGGATTCTTCTCATCGAAGAAAACCATTCCCTCGATGTTAACCTCTCTCCGTCTCGGGTCGTCCCTGAAATGGTTCTTACACACGTTGATGGCAATTCGATAAAGCCAGGTCCTGAGATTGGATCGGCGATCGAAACGCCGGATATTCCGAAGCGCATTGATAAAGGTTTTCTGTAATAAGTCTGCCGCATCCGTTTCATTCCAAACCATCCGAAGGATAAAGAAGAAAATGGGTTTCTGATATTTCGATACAATCTCCTCAAGTGCCCTTTGATCTCCATCTTCAAAGCGATCAAGAAGGTCGAAATCCGATATCATGACTAACCCTTAGACACCAAAAGAGTGGAAATCGTTTAAACCGTGAGCCCCATCTTTCGTTTTGAGCCTCGCTGAGGCGAAGTTCAGCGATTCGGGAAGCAAATAAGGGGCTGGATATCCTCTACCTGGACCCCCTCATCAATACTCCCACCGTTTATTCCCCAATCCTCTGTTGCTCGCTGGTAGGAGTTCTTTTGTCCGCGTAATTGGGCGCTCCCGCACCATTTCGTGTCCACATTCGCCGTTCCAGTTCCAAACAGCGGAAATTCCTGTTCTTCCGCTCTGCCAAGAATGGTTACCAAAAAGACTCTTCACTCCAGGGGATGTGATGGTTGGTTAGGAGACCGTCGCAAAATACGTTCTCTTTGACGGTCACTTCGACAATATTCCCTTTGCCGGAGGATCTTTTGTGGGAACGTAGAAGCAGACCCTATTGCGCCCCTTATCCTTAGCCTCGTACAGGGCCGTGTCCGCAAATTTGATCAAATCCTCCTTGGAGTCGGACCAGACGGCTGGAATAGCCGCAATGCCGAGGCTCACGGTGAGATGGATCTTTTTATCGCCCGCGGAAAGCGGTGTCACCTCGACGGATCTCCGAATTCGCTCGGCGATGATCACTGCATCCTTCATTATCGTTCTCGGGAGGACCACCAAAAATTCCTCCCCCCCAAATCTGGCAACGATATCGTGCTCACGCAAGGCTGCCTTCAGAAGCGAAGCGATATGGATGAGGGCTCTGTCGCCCTCGTCATGCCCATATCGGTCGTTAATCGCCTTGAAGTGATCGATATCCACCATAACAATGGATAGGGGGTCTTTTTTGAGGGCAGAATTCCTGAACTCCTCCTCCAGAACGTGTTCGAGGTGCCTGCGATTGTGCAGGTGGGTCAGCGTGTCGTAAATTGCCATATCCTTCATCGAGCTCATAACTTGAGAGTGCTTCATGGACGAAATCATTTGATAGGTGATCAGGGAGAAGAACTGAAGGGCTTGGGCATCGAAGGCGTTTGGGTGGTCGCTATTTAACGAAGCACATCCCAATACCTCTCCCTCACTGACCAAAGGGAGGCTGATGAAGGATTTCAGCCTCCCATCTGAGGTACCCTTCCACCGGGACTCAAACCTCCTCATTGCAAGACGCTTGTATACCTGTTCACGATTTAACCGTTCCCCGGTGATAAAGGAAAAGGTTTTGATCGTATTTATGGTCACCTCGTCGATAAAAAGACGACTGCTTGACTCGTCGCAGTAGATGTAGAGACCTAAATCCTCCTTTAAGAGGATGGAAAAAGCCAAAAGATCGAACAATTGCGAAAGCCTGGATCCCGCCGCTTCAATAATATCCGGTAATTCCGCGCTGGCGTTGATGGCGTTGATAATTGACCAGAGAATCCTCAGGTTCTTGAAGACGATCCTCAAGTATCCCCTCCCCCGTTTACTGGGAAATCATCTTCTCCGCCTCCCGAAGTTTAGGAATCACTGTGGAAAATAACTCCCGGTTGATCACATTTTCGGTAATTGCCGTGAATGCATTCAATAGGTTCTTCACGAACCCTTGGAAGGCACGGTGGATATCTTCCGGAGAAGTATCCTTAGATTGATCTCTTATGGCTTCCAGTGAAATGCCGGCCTCGGATACCTGGATTCCTTTCAAGAGGGAGACCTTGTCTGAAACGCGATCAATAGTCAATTGCATTAAGAATGCCAACAAGCTCTCGCCAATGAGCTCCGAGACCTTTCCCCAGATCTCATTCAACAGCGTTGAGTAAAGCTCGATAAGCTCGAGATTTGCCGTCCTCTTCTTCTTTTGCATCGCACTCTCTCAGGTATATTGAACCATCAGGATTTCGAGCAATTTCTATGCCAATTGGATCTCGGGATTTCTCTGAAAACCCGATGGATCCCACCTCCTCTTCGCCGTTTGCCATTGAGAAGTCCAAGGGCCAGAAAAGGGCCACAGACACAGTACCACATGCGCGATCAACCTCAAGAAGGATCTATTCTTGCCGATTTGAGAGGCGTTGCCTCACCTGTTTGATAAAAAGGGGATTTGTCCCACAGCAGCCACCGATCACATTGGCCCCCCTTTCGACGATCCTCACGATGTCTTCGGCGAATTCCTCGGGAGACTGTTCATACACCGTCCTCCCTTCCCTTTGAACGGGAGAACCAGCGTTGGGCTGGACGACGATGGGGATTTTTGCCCAGCTTCTGATCTCCCGGGTTAAATCCACCATTTCCCTTGACCCAAGCTGGCAATTGGACCCCAGCACATCGGCGCCGTTCTCCTCCAGAGCCTTCACACAGGCTTCCGGGGTCTCTCCCATGAGGGTAAAAAATCCTCCCGGCTTCAGATCAAAGCTCATGGAAGCGAAGATGGGTAATCCGGTGACCCTTCGTATTCCCCTCAGGGCTGCAAGGGCTTCCTCGAGGCTGAACATGGTCTCGATGCTGATAAGATCTACGCCCGCCTCGGCGAGGATTTTTCCCTGTTCCGCAAAAGCTTCCTCCAGCTCCTCTACGGCCAAGGGACCAAAGGGAGCCATGAGTTCTCCCGACGGACCTACATCTCCGGCTACAAACCCTCCAGGAGGACAGACATCCCTTGCCAACTGGACGGCCACCTGATTAATTCGCACCAGATCGCCCTCCATACCCTTACTCCGGAGCTTGAAACGATTCCCACCAAATGTGTTGGTTTGGACGACATCGGAACCGGCTGAGAAATAGGCTCCATGAATTTCCTTCACCACCTCTGGTCTCTCCAGGTTCCACTTCTCGGGTGCTTCCCCGCTGGATAGTCCCCGGGCCATCAACGTGGTCCCCAATGCCCCGTCGAAAAGAACGATCCTTTGCCTCACTAAATCCAACGGCCTCTGTTGACTGGATGGTCTCGACGACATTTCCAATTCCCTCGAATTTTTTAAGAGCCTCCTTGCCGAATACCATTTCCCGGCAGAAGTCTTGGCAAACTCCCCGGACTAAGGTGACCCCAGGTAATTCATGGCTGCTCGTACAAAGATCTCCACCCCTATGGGCATGGCGTCTTCATCGAAATTGAATTGAGGGCTATGGTGTGGCTGATCCAGCCCTTTCTCCTTATTCGAGGAGCCCAGGAAGAAGTAGCAGCCCGGGACTTCTCGAAGAAAGAAGGCCATATCCTCCCCACCCATGGTTTTTTCGGCAACGACGGTGTTCTCCTGGCCAACCGCTGCGACTGAAACTTCCTCTATCAACCGGGCCATCTTCTCATCGTTAATGGTCACCGGGTGATGGAAGGTATACTCGAACTCATAGTTCGCCCTCATCCCCGAGGTTACCCCTTCGATGATCCTTTCGATTCGTTCCGGAAGGGTCTTCTGTAACTCAACATCGAGGGCCCTGGCGGTGCCTTCCATTTCGACGGAATCGGCTATGATGTTGAAACCGTACCCTCCCTTTATCGTCCCGATCGTCACCACACATGGTGCAATGGGTGCAATCTCCCTGCTTACAATGGTCTGGAGGGCGGTCACCACATGGCTACTCACTACAATGGAATCCACCGCATCGTGGGGAATGGCGCCATGGCCTCCCCTTCCCTTGATCTTGATCTTCATCGAATCCATGCTGGCCATGATGGGCCCGGACCGCACCCCCACCTTTCCGATGGGAAGGTAGTTCCACAGGTGGAGGCCAATGGCGGCATCCACCTCGGGATCCTCCATCACTCCCTCCTCGATCATGAGCTTAGCCCCCCCCGGCCACTCCTCGGCCGGTTGAAAGACGAACTTCACATTCCCTGTAAGCGCATCCCGGTGCCGAGAAAGGATCCTCGCTGTGGTAAGCGCAATGGCCATGTGCCCATCATGACCACACGCGTGCATCACCCCCTCATTCTCGGAGGCAAACTTCAACCCCGTCTGTTCCCTAACCGTTAGCGCGTCCATGTCGGCTCTGATAAGAATGGTCTTTCCCTTCTTCATCCCGCGGAGCAGGCCCACCAGGCCCGTTTTGGCAATCCCCCTCTTAACCTCCAAACCACATTCCTCCAACGTTTTCGCCACCACCTTGGAGGTCTCAACCTCTTGGAAACCGGGCTCGGGTCTTCGGTGGAAATCCCTCCTCATCCGAATCATCTCACCCTCCAGTGAAGCGATCTCCCTTCTGAAATCGATGTCCACTTTCGTCGGCCCTCATTTTCTGTAAAAAAGAATGATCGGTCACCAGCCGGATCATCTTATTAAAAACCGATTCTTTTTACAAGAAAAAAATCCTTGAAATGACTACGGGGAAAGGACATTTAATGGTTCCCTGAAATTGGAAAAGGAGTCCGATTTCTCCAAAGGAAGGAGCCACCTCATGGGTGCTGACAATAAAGTAACACATTGTGGTATTTTTTGCTTGACATTTGAGAAAATTGGTTATACTGTCAGGCCAGAGCACACACAGGGTGGTAAGTAAGGAGCCACCGCGTGGCACATTTTCCGCTTCAAGAACGAGTAATGATCGTCATTCTTGTCATTCCTCACCGAGGAGCACATAACCACGATGCGGGCCTTCGGGCACGCAAAGTAGAAAGTTCCTGGGGCACCGGCATATATTCCTGTACTTCTCTTAGAGAGAGGAGCCACCGGGGAAACTAATTCCAACAAGGAAAGGGGGGATGCCAGGAAGGTGGATATTCAAGGAAAGATGGGAAAGGTTTAAAGATGATGCTAAAAACTTTTTTGGAAGGAGGCGGTCATGAAGACAAGATCTTTATTATTGAGGACGTGGGTTTTTATTACCTTGGTCTTGGTAATCGCTGTGGTCTTCCTCTTGGGGGGAACTGCACGCGCAGCCTGGCCGAAGAGACCTATCGAGTTCGTCATCTCGGCCGGCACCGGGGGTGGGGCAGACCGCTATGCCCGCTTCATGGTGGGCCTTAACATCAAGAACAAGTACATCCCCGAGGCCATGCTCCCCGTCAACCGCACCGGCGGTGCTGGGGCTGTAGCTATGAACTATGTCCTCAAGCAGAAGGGAAACGGCCACGTGATACTGATCACCCTCAACAGCTTCATCACCACACCTCTGTTCCAGAGCCTGCCCTGGTCATTTCGCGACTTCACCCCCGTCGCCTTGTTGGCATTGGACAACTTTCCCCTCTGGGTCCATAAGGATAGCCCCTGGAAAACCATTGATGAGTTCATAGCGGAGGCAAAGAAGCGGAGCATCACGGTTGGGGGCACGGGATCGAAGCAGGAGGACGAGATTGTCTTCCGGGCCATTGAGAAACTCGCCAAGACCAAGTCCTTTAAGTACGTGCCCTACAAGGGCGGTGGTGCAGTGGCTAAATCCCTGGTGGGCAAACACTCGGAGGCCACTGTGAACCAAGTCAGCGAGGCGGGACCCTTCTATCCAGAGCATGTGCGACCCCTGGTCGTCTTTCAGGATGAGCGGCTCGACATGAAGGGTTACGAGGACGTGCGTACTGGCAAGGAGGTGGACATTCCCTTCAGCTACAACATGATGCGGGGCATCTTTGCCCCTCCGGCCATCCCCGCCGAGGCCCGGGATGGACTCATTGAGCTGTTCAGGAAGATCTCCAAGGATGCAGATTGGCTGGCATTTTTGAACAAAGCCGGCCTGAAGCCGACTTTCATGACGGGCGACAAACTGATGTCGTTCCTCGAGGATTTCGAGAAAGTTCACAAGGATATCATGAAGGGGCAGGGCTGGATCAAATAGGATAACTCCGCAGCGGGTAACATTTCTGAAGATTCTCTCGATTAGGGCGGGTGCAGGGCTCGAAAAGGAGTCCTGCACCCCACGGAGGGAGTTATGCGAAGAGTTGAATTGCTTTGGGCTGCGGCTTTCCTCGTCGTAGCTGTTGTTGTCATTGGTGAATCCTTTCGGCTCGGCTTTGGCTGGGAAGAACACGGACCTCAGGCAGGCTTTGCTCCGTTCTGGCTAGCTATAGTTATGGTAATTTGCGGGGGCATAATCTTCCTCCGAGGCCTCCTCACGAAGGTGCAGGAGAGCTTCTTCATGAGCCGACCGGCGATGTGGGCGATGATCTGGGTATTCCTGACCTCGACCCTTCTCGCCTTCATGATTTGGACCCTGGGGATGTACATTGCCACGGTCGTTTTCGCCGTCCTCTTTGCTTGCTGGTTGGGGCGACACCCGTGGTATGTGGCCCTAGGGTTTGCTATTATTATGGCCCTATCTGTTTTCTATGGAATGGAAAAAGGGCTGACGATCCCTTTGCCTAAAAGCCCTGCCTATGCCAAAGGGTGGCTTCCATTCTGATTCCTTTCCAAGCGGTAGCGTGGAGACGCGATCTAACCAGATAATGCGAGGAGGTAGCGATGGAGACGCTGTCTAACCTGATGATTGGATTTACGGTATGCCTTCAACCACAGGCCCTCATCATGATGACGATTGGGCTCGTGCTCGGCCTGACCATAGGTGTCTTGCCCGGGTTGGGGGGCACTGCCGGAGTAGCCCTGCTATTGCCCTTGACCATCCTCGTCCCCCCCGAAGTCGGGATCATCTTCCTTGCCGCCATTTACTGGGGCGCCCTCTTCGGCGGTGTTATCACCTCTATCCTGTTCGCTATCCCGGGAGAGCCATGGTCGGTTGCTCTCATCTTCGATGGGAATCCCATGGCCAAGCAAGGCAAGGCGGGATTGGCCCTGACGGCGGCGTTTCTGTCTTCCTTCGTTGGGATGCTGGTAGCAGCCATCCTGTTTACGGTGGCCGCCCTGCCACTGGCCCTCTTCGCCCTTCGTTTCGGGCCCCCGGAGATGTTGGCGATAATGCTGCTGGCCTTCAGCACCTTCGTAGGCCTGGGCACGGGCGATCCCTGGAAGACCCTCATGAGCACCGCCTTCGGAATTGTGTTGACTGTGGTAGGACTGGACATCGTTACTGGCAAACCGCGGCTGACCTTCGGCTCCATTGCTTTCCTCAGCGGCTTCCATTTCGTTCCGGTCACCATCGGCCTTTTCGGCCTGGGGGAGATCCTGGTAAACGCTGAAGAGCGGATAGCCCTCGCGATCAAGAAGGTGTCGGCCCGAGTGGGGTTACAGGACCTACGGGACGCGGTGAGGACGATGAAGGAGCGGGCTGTCATCACGTTATTGGGAAGCGCCCTGGGCTTCTTTGTCGGAATCCTCCCGGGCACAGGTGCAACCCCCGCTTCCTTCCTTGGCTATGGCATCGCCCGGCAGTACTCCAAGAACCCTGAGAAGTACGGCAAGGGGGCCATCGAGGGGGTCATTTCTCCCCAGTCAGCTGCCAACGCGGCGGGGGTCGGTGCGCTGCTGCCCATGGTTACCCTGGGCGTCCCTGGTTCCCCTACCGCCGCCGTCCTCCTGGCGGGCCTATACATGTGGGGCCTGTGGCCTGGTCCCCGGCTATTCATCGAGCAACCCGTCTTCGTCTGGGGGCTAATCGCCAGTTTGTTCGCGGCCAATGTGGTTGTCTTACTCATCTGCCTCCTTGGGACACCGCTTCTGGCGGCCATCATGCGGATCCCCTGGGGAATCCTCACCCCCCTAATCGTTATTGCCTGCTTCATCGGCACCTATGTGATGCGGAATGTGATGTTCGACGTGTGGGTTACCCTTATCTTCGGGCTGGTCGGGTACGGGATGAAGAAGCTGAACTACCCCCTCGCACCCTTGGCCGTAGCCCTCGTATTGGGCAATATGACGGAGAGGGCCCTGCGGCAAAGCCTCATCATGGGGGATGGGTCCATGACCATCTTCTTCACCCGACCTATCTCGGCCGTGGTCATGTCGTTCGCCCTTTTCCTGTTCTTACTGCCCGCCGTACGGATCGGAATGGATCGGGCCCGGGTCGCCTTGGCGAACCGAAGACGTCCCCAAGAAAGGGGTTCGCTGGAATAACACTCGAGACTGGTGATGACTGAGTCACTTCCCGGGTGATAGATGAAGTTGTTGTTAAATAGAAAAAGCAGCTTGACAGAGAAGGGAAAAAATTGGATAATTGGTATGACAACCTAACCTTTAGTCCGATCGAATTTCCCTCAATAGGTCCGGGAGCTTGGCCGTGCATCGTTTGTTAAAAGAAGTGAGAAAAGAAAAGATATTCGAGGATATCGTTAGGCAAATCCGGCGGCTGATCAAAAAGGGAAGGCTCAAGGTAGGAGACAAGTTGCCCCCCGAAAGGGATTTGGCACAGGCCTTTAAGGTCTCTAGGGCTTCGGTGCGCGAGGCTATCCGAGTCCTGGAGTCAGCCGGACTGGTAAAGACACGCGTGGGCAACGGAACCTATGTGGAGACGGGCTCCGTTGAAAATCTGGTTGAACCCCTGGCAGCGGTTGTAGTTAAGGGGAGAGAAAGCCTGATGGAGATCTTTTCGCTGCGAAAGATGTTCGAACCGGAACTCGCTTTCCTCGCTGCGGAAAGGGCAACAGCCGATGAAATCTCAGAATTGAAAAGAATTCTGGGCCATCAGAGAACAAAAATGGGAAGTCCGGGACCCGTTACCGAGATAGATTATTCGTTCCATCTCTCTTTGGCAAAGATGGCCAAAAGTCAGGTCTTCCTAAGACTCTATAACACGTTGGCAGAACTGATCAACCAAACGAGGGAAGAGTTTCTCCAGGAGGGCGATCGGCCTCAAAAATCGATTGAGGGTCACGAAGAAATTCTCTTGGCAATCGAGAGAAGGGATCCAGCCCTTGCTAAGAAAACCATGGCGAGCCATTTGAGAAATATCGAGCGAGAGGCTCTGAGGGCAAGCCGGAAAAGCTGATTTGCATATCCTGAAATCGGTCGGCTGTCTCCTCATTCTGGTCTGGTGCCGAAGATGATTGACGAGAAAAAACCAAGGCCCATATCTGAAGGGAAAACCCTCGTTGTCCACGAAGCCCTGGTCGATGACGTGGGGAAGGGAATTGCGAGGATCGACGAGCACGATATGGCCGAGCTAGATCTTACCGTCACTGACATCGTGGACATCATTGGCATCAACAAAACGGTGGCCAAGGTGATGCCCCTAACCGAATCCTTGCGGGATAGGAGGATGATTCGGATAGACGGGATCACACGGGAAAACGCCGGCGTTGGCCTGGACGATTTCGTTGCGATCAGGAAGACGGACTATCACCCAGCGGAGACCCTGCTTATTTCTCCCATTGACGTCACCAGACCCCTTCCACAGGAAGATGAGTCCCAGCAACTGGCGACGATACTCGCGGGATTGCCCGTGACTGTGGGGGACAAATTGGAGGTCTCCATCTTTGGTTTCGGCCGCCAATACTTCGTGATCGAGGGAACGGTCCCGCAAGGGGCGGTTGTTATCAATCCAAACACCCTGGTCAAGGTGAAACAGCCAGACATCTCCGGGGAAAGAGCATACAGGGTGTCTTATGAAGATATCGGAGGGTTGGATGCCGAGCTTCAAAAAGTCAGGGAAGTCATTGAATTCCCGATAAAATACCCAGAACTGTTCAAAAAACTGGGGATGGAAGCTCCGAAGGGCCTTCTCCTCGTCGGCCCCTCCGGTACGGGCAAGACACTGATGGCCAGGGCCATTGCCAATGAGGTGAAAGCCCACTTTATCCATCTGAACGGCCCCGAAATTATGCACAAGTTTTACGGGGAAAGCGAAGCCCGGCTGAGGCAGGTTTTTGATGAGGCCAATGCAAACGCGCCGAGCATCCTCTTTATTGACGAAATCGATGCCATTGTGCCCAAACGGACGGAGGCCATTGGAAACGTTGAAAAACGAGTCGTGGCCCAGCTATTGGTTCTCATGGATGGTTTGGTGACCCGAGGCAAGGTTGTGGTGATTGGGGCGACTAACGCTCCGAACTTACTGGATCCAGCATTGAGAAGGCCCGGGCGTTTCGATCGCGAGATTATGATCAATCCGCCGAACAGGCTCGCACGCTTGGAGATCCTGAGAATCCACACGCGATCGACGTCCCTCCATCCGGATGTCGACCTCGGGAAATTGGCCGAACTCACCCACGGTTTCGTGGGAGCAGATCTCGCGGCCCTCGTTAAAGAGGCAGGCATGGTGGCCCTTCGTCGAATCCTCTCCCAAATGCGCAGCCGTGGTGAGGACCTCTCAAGAGCGGATCAGTTGGAACTCCATGTCAAGAATCAGGATTTTTTGACCGCCTACAGGGAGACAGAGCCCAGTGCTCTGAGAGAGTTCCTCCCTGAAAGGCCTGGGATTAGATTGGCCGATGTAGGGGGGCTCAGGGAGATCAAGAAAAACCTGATTTCCCTGATCGAACTCTGTTTAAAACCGCCGGCCAACGGAAAGGATATCAACGGTTTGTTGCCAAGAGGGTTCTTTTTTTCCGGCGGTTCTGGGACAGGAAAGACGCTCCTCGCAAGAGCGATTGCAGGGGAATTGGAGTTACCCATCATTAGCATCTACAGTTCGGCCCTATTCTCTCGCTGGGTTGGGGAGTCTGAGAAGGAACTGGAGGAGGTTTTTCGAAGGGCAAAGCAGGTCGCTCCGTGTATTCTGTTACTCGACGAGGTCGATTCAATCGCTCCGATCAGAAGGGCAACCAATGATTCGGGCGTATCGCAGAGGATCGTCAATCAGCTCTTGAGAGAAATCGACAAGGCAAAGGATTTCAAAGACTTGATAATAATTGCCACAACCAACCGGATTGACCTGGTGGACCCTGCCCTCATCAGGTCAGGCCGCTTTGACTACGTCGTAAGATTTGACGCGCCCGACGAGAAAGAACGCCTCGAGATATTTAGGATCCATGCAATAGACTTGGGAATCGAGACACGCGATTTGCGGAAGCTGGCAGGGATGAGCGAGGGATTTGTGGGGTCGGACATCGAGAGTGTTTGCAGAAGGGTCCGGTTGGGAGTTATGCAGAACCATTTTTCCACTGGTAAAAGATCCGCTCAGGGTGGCGATGTTCCACGCGCAGATATGGAGGATTTTCAAGCGGCGCTGGAGGAAGTGAGAAAGCGGATTAATGTCGGTCATTCGGTTGGAGATTGATAATGAATAAGAAAGAAGGGAGGTGGGAAATGGATTGATAATCGATCACGTCTACTACTTAATGAGACAATTGTCTTCTGAAGGGAGGATTATCAGATGGGAAAAGTTCAAGAAATAACCGTCTGGGCGTCAGGTGTTGTCCAGGATAAAGAAGCCAGAGATGTGGCACAATGTCTGGCAGCGGCTGCCGCCAAAGAAGGAAAGTTTGTTCAGGCTTTCGACAACTATGTGGACTTGCCTGATCGGGTTAATGTCCCGGTGAGGAAATATGCCAGAATTAGCGATTCTGAAATTGAGGAGAAATACCTGTACGAGAATTACAACCCCGAAATCGTTGTATTGGTGGAGCCAACCTTGGTAAAGGGTGTAGACGTCTTGCGGGGAATGGAAGGCAACGGATGTCTCATCGTGAACACTGGCCGCAGCCCGGAGGAAATCCTTAAATTCATCCCTGACAAGAAGCCCCTGAAGAAGATTGCCTGCGTCGATGCGATGAAGATCTGCCCAAAGGCGGTGATCGATTTTTCCGGATCCGAAGGAGCAGTTGAGGCGGCGGGTGTTGGAGTAGGGATCGGAGCCGTCCTCGCGGGCGCAACGGCCAAGGTATCCGGATGTGTGACAATCGATTCATTAATGTCTGAGGTGGGCAATCCGGAAGCCGCTAAAAGGGGATTTGACGAGGTGACCATCAAGGAACTCTAACCGTTGAGGAAAGGAGTGGAAACAGATGAAATCTTATAAAGTCGAAATATCTAAGGAAAAACTTCTCCCGGAGGCGGGAATCGTAAAGGCCCCGTCACCCAACGGGGAACAGGAAGCTATGATTACTGGGTGCTGGAGGGTCCTCCGTCCCGTTGTCGATCGTGAGAAATGCACGATGTGCAGGAGCTGTTGGATCTTCTGTCCCGACCAGGCCATTGAGATCATCGGAGAGGAAATGTCGACCAAGTTGAAATACTGCAAAGGCTGCGGCATCTGTGCGGAAGTATGTCCCGTCGGCGCCATCGAGAGAGTCCCTGAACTGGACTTTGAAGATGGCGTGGTACGGTTGGAAAAGCTTTTCTAAACACAGTCGGAGGTGAATGAAATGGGAACGAAGAAATTTTTGACAGGTCTAGGCGCTACCGCAACGGCTGTCAAGATGGCCGATGTTGATGTCATCACGTCCTTTCCCATTCGTCCCTATACAGGGGTCATGATGATACTTTCCCAAATGGTGGCGAACGGTGAACTGGACGCAGAATTCATTCACGCAGATGGAGAGCATGCCCAACTATCCATCTGCCACGGGGCCTCGGCAGCGGGAGCCCGGACGTTCACCGGTAGTTCTGGAGTGGGGGTCACCTACGCATTTGAAACCTATTCCCCCATTTCTGGAGGACGCTGTCCCGTCCAAATGCTCATTGCCGATCGGACGCTGGATCCCCCCGGGGACTTTGGTTCCGAGCACACCGACGCCCTGGGCTGTCGTGATCAGGGGTGGATTATGGGCTGGGCAGAAACGCCGCAAGAGACGTTTGACAACACGCTGATATACTACCGAGTCGGGGAAGACCCTCGGGTAAGATTGCCCCAGTTTAACTGTCATGACGGTTATTTCGTCAGCCACATCCCCGGTGAGGTTGAAATTCCCGAGCAATCCCAGGTCGATGAATTCCTTCCACCCTATCGACCCGTGGATCCTCTAGATCCTCAAAAACCGGTGGGGCACGGGCCTCAGATTTTTCCCGATCAGGGACCTGCCCTAGAGGCAATGAGACACAATGCGATGATGGCTGCCATGCCTGCCATTGAGGAGGCCATCGACGATTTCGGCAGGATCTTCGGCAGAAAATATGCGCCCTTTGTTGAGGAATTCATGACCGACGATGCGGAATTGGCCTTCTTTATCAACGGAGCCCACGCGCATACGGCAAGGTATGCCATCAAGCATCTCCGAGAAAGGGGGATCAAGGTCGGTCTGGTGAAGATTCGGTTTATCAGGCCATGGCCCACAGATGCCTTGCGTGAAAGCCTCTCCAGATTCAAGGCCGTGGGAGTTGTGGAGACCAATAGTTCCTTTGGTATCGCCAGGGGTGGAGGAATTTTGGCCCCTGAGGTCTGTGGCTCCCTTTACGATGCTCCCCAAAGGCCCTTGATTGCCTCTTTTATGGGCGGACTTGGCGGGGAGCCTATCACGTTGAAAGAGTTCGATTTCATAGCCGAGAAGCTCAAAAAGATTGCCGAATCGGGGAAAATTGAGAAACCCGTTTATTGGCTCGGCTTCGAAGAATAAACTCATCGGAAAGTTACGGTATAAACAAGGAGGAGTTCAATGGCGACTCAAAGGGTAGAAAAAACTAAACTTGATCGAGTCAGATCGCTGGCGAAAGCACCGATGGATGATTATTATGTTTCGGGACACAGGACATGTGCGGGTTGTGGTCCTGCCATCAACTATCGTATGGTTGCAAAAGCGGCGGGAAAAGACACAATTTTTGTGGGCCCGACCGGGTGCATGTATGTGGCCAACACGAGCTACCTCTGCGTGCCTTGGGCCGTTCCCTGGATCCATGCCCAGATCACCAATGGTGGCGGAATTGGCTCCGGAATTTCTGCGGCTTACGAGGCGAGAATCAGGAAGGGGAAGTATGACGGGAAATTCCCCAACGTCATTGTGATGGCGGGTGACGGGGGTTCCTCTGACATCGGTCTCCAAGCCCTGTCGGGAGCGATGTATAGAAATCACGATCTTCTCTTCATCGCCTACGACAATGAAGCCTATGCGAATACGGGGATTCAGGTCTCCCCCACCACACCATATGGGGCCAGGACCACCTTTACACCCCCAGGACCGGTCGTCCCAGAGGGGAAAAAACTCTGGCCGAAGGACCTGGCAAAGTTGGTTGTTGGAGGGCATCCCTCGGTCGAATACGTGGCGACGGCATCGATCGGGTATCCCATCGATCTGATGAACAAGGTCAGGAAGGCCCTGAATGTAGAGGGAGCTGCATTCATGCACATCCATGCTCCCTGCCCCAAAGGATGGGGGTTCCCGGCCAATAAGACGATTGAGATTGCAAGACTGGCGGTCCAAACCGGAATGTGGACCATGTGGGAGTTCGAAAGCGGGGAGTATAAGATCAATATCGAACCCAAGAAACTCAAACCCGTTTCCCAATACCTGGAAGTCCAGGATCGTTTCAACCATTTGACAGCGGAGCACAAAGCGAAAATCCAGAATTTCGTCAACCAAAAGCTGGCATTGCTGGGCATCAAGGTCCCGGTCGAAGCTGTAACGGCCTAGGGTAATCCGATATTACCACTCAGGGGTGGGAAGTTTTCCAAAAGGGAATCCCCACCCCTTTTTATTTCCAGAAATGGCCTTGGAGCATGTCAGTGATGTATTACCGCTCCTCCCTTGGAGAGTACTGAGATCTCTAGAAAAACGAGCGCTGAGCGGAACATTACACAGTGGTGCGGTCTTACAGTGCTGCAGTGTCGCAGTCAAACAAGGAATAAATCCTAAATTGACTCGGCCGAGCTCGTCGCGGGCCGAAGCACTAAATACTAAACAATATCTAAATCCAAATGCCCAAATCCTAAGCGTTTTGGTCATTAGGGCTTTGTATTTGTTTAGGGTTTAGAAATTAGGATTTCGCATTTGCGTGTATTCTCTCCTATACGTAAATATTTCTGAGCTGCGAAGAACGAGCTTTTCGGGGATCTCTCAATGAATTCGGTATATGGGGCTCAGCATCCGATGGCATACGACTGACGGCGTGGATCGGCGCCGCCCATGAGGACCCCCGTTTCATTATCGATGATGATCCCCTGAGCGCCACCACAGACTGTCGACCAGTCTGGAAGGAGTTCGATGTGATGCCCCTTGGCCTTGAGCCCTTCGACTACTTCGGCGGGAAAGCGGCCTTCGATGCGAAGATTGTTCCCGGGGTTGCTCCTCCAACGGGGGCTCTCGATGGCTTGCTGAACATCGGCCTTGAAGTCGACGATATTGGCGATGACCTGGAGAAGCGTCTGCGTTTGGCCATCGGCACCCGGCGTGCCCAGAATCATGCAGGGGCGCTCTCCCTTCAATACCATGCAGGGGCTCAAGGTATGATACGGCCGCTTATGCGGTTCGATGCAGTTAACATGGGAGGCTTCCAGGGAGAAGTCCTTCCCCCGGTTGTGGAGCATGATGCCCGTTCCCTCTACCACCGTCCCACTGCCAAAAGCCTCATAGAGGCTGTTGATCATGGAGACGGCATTCCCTTCTCCGTCCACCGTGGCCAGATAGATGGTGTCCTCCCCTGCACTGGAAAAATCTGTCGGCGAGACATCCGAAGCCGCCCTATTTGGATCGATCCGGGACATCCGTTCTCTCGCATAGCCTTTTGAAAGCATCTTTCCCACGGGAACGGGATGAAAATCCGGGTCGCAGACATACCTATCCCGATCGGCGAACACCAGTTTCTTTGTTTCAACAAAAAGGTGGACGTAATCCGTGCCGTTGTGTCCCAGTTTGGCCAGATCAAAATGGTCAATGATATTCGCCTGCATCAAGAGGGCAATTCCCTGGGAGTTCGGGGGTATGGCACAGATTCGATAGCCCTTGTATGTCGTCTCGATGGGCTGCACCCACGTTGAGCGGTGATCTTCCAGGTCTTTCTCCACAAAAAGGCCGCCACTCTCCCGGGAGCATTTGACCAAGGCCCGACCGATCTCCCCCTGATAGAAGGCGTCCTTCCCCTGCGTTGCGATCTTCTTCAAGGATTCAGCCAGGTCACGTTGTACGAGCAGTTCTCCTGGTTTCGGCGCCCTGCCGTTTGGCAGGAATATTTTGGCCGAAGCCGGAAAGCTCTTGAGGAGTGGGGATTCGCTTGCGATGACGTCGCTCAGTTCTTTGTAGACGGGGAACCCCCTCTCGGCATATTCGATGGCCCGTTGGAGCAGGGTATGCAGAGGCATCGTACCGCACGCCTCCAGCGCGGTGACCCACCCATCGACGGCCCCGGGAACGGTGGCCGTCAAAATCCCTTTGCCAGGGATCTTTTTCAGGCCCTTATTCCGGAAGAAATCCCTTTCCGCCCCGTACGGAGACCTTCCGCTGGCGTTGAGGACTTTTATCTCGTTTTGGCTTGCCACATAGAGGATGATGAAGGCATCACCCCCGATGCCGCACATATGGGGTCTTACAACGCCTAAGACAGCGTTGGCAGCGATGGCAGCATCGAGGGCATTCCCCCCCTTGTCCAGAATGGCAGCCCCGGCCTGGGATGCCAGCGGATGCCCGGAGGTGATCATCCAGTTTGTCCCCATAACGATAGGACGATGCGATGTGAATGCGGCTTTCATTATTGGCTCTCCTTTGGACACAATTCTCCTAAGCTCTATGCTCGGAAAAGGATTACCGAGAAGTCATGCCTTTGCTTGATTTGAAACTCTCTTTTTCTCCCTGTATCTCTGATAGAATGGATAGAGCAGGGAGAGGCCACAGAGAATCAGGAAAAAGAGGGAAATGGGCCTCGTAAAGAAGAGGGTGTAGTCGCTGCTCGTCATCAGCGCCCTTCGGAAATTGCTCTCCGCTATCGGCCCAAGAATCACGCCCAGGATCACAGGGGGAAGGGGAAATTCGTACTTCTTCATGAGGTAGCCCAGAAGCCCGAAGATAAAGAGCACCCAGATGTCGAAGAATCGGTTATGAATGGAGAAGGACCCGATGGAACAGAACACCAAGATGGCGGGGACCAATACGTAGAGGGGCACCCTGGTCAATCTCACGAACAATCGAATTCCATAGAGCTGAATACCCAGCATAAAGAAATGAGCCAGGAAAAAGGCGACAAACACTCCATAAACGAGATCCGGAAATTCAATGATGAGCAGCGGGCCCGGTTGAACACCGTGGAGGATGAGAGCTCCCATCATGATTGCCGAAACGGCACTGCCGGGAATTCCCAGGGCCATCGTCGGAATGAGTTCGCCTCCCCCGGTACCGTTATTGCCCGCTTCAGACGCGATAATCCCGTCAGCTATGCCCGTTCCGAATTTCTCTGGGTGCTTCGAGCCCTTCATTGCCTGATCGTAGCTCAAGATGTTGGAGATACTCCCCCCCGCTCCGGGAAGGGCACCAATGAAAACCCCAATCATGGAGGATCGGAAGAGATTGAAGGGCTGGCCTATGATCGTTTTCACCGTTTTCCACGAGGAGAAACCGAGGTTGGCGCCCTCAATGAGTGCAGTTCCTGCCCGTTCCGTTTTTTCCAGGTTGCTCATCAACTGGGAGAAGGCGAAGAGCCCGATGAGAATGGGGAGGAACGAGAACCCCCCCGACAGGCCATGCAAACCGAAGTCAAATCGGAGGACCCCGGTCATGGGATCGGTTCCGAAAAGCGTGGCGATCAAGCCTAGGAGACCTGCAATGATCCCTTTCAGGAGTGATTTTCCGGAGAGGCTTGCGATGATGGTCAGGCCAAAGGTAACTAGGGAGAAGAACTCCCAGGGGCCGAACTTCAGGGCGATATCCGCCAGGGGTGGTGTGAAGAACATCAACAGGAAGGCGCTGATGAGCCCTCCGAAGAATGAAGCCCAGATCCCCAGACACAGAGCCGTACCGGGCTCCCCTCGCTTCGCCATGGGATGGCCGTCGAAAACCGTTGCAACGGATGACGGCGTTCCGGGAATTCCGAGGAGAATTCCCGAAATCTGACCTCCCGCCAGTCCCCCGACGAGGACCCCCAGCATGACTGACAGACCTTGAATTGACGTCATTCCGAAGGTTAATGGAAGCGTCAGTGCGGCGCCCATGGTTATGGTGAACCCCGGTATACAGCCGACGACGATACCGGCCACGGTTCCCAAGAAGAGGAAAATCAAGGGATAGGGTTGAAAGATTTCCCGAACACCGAGGAGGATAAGATCGACCATTTCATCTTTCCTGCAATTTTGACTTGTTGCCGAAGAGGCTCATGGATGATGCGTATCAGAATAGACTTCCCTCTGGTAAAAAGACCTTAAGGAATCTAACAAACGCAAAATACATAACGAATGTCATACCTAAGGAGACGATGATGGTTAT
>CAYFXL010000030.1:0-22923 GCA_964346945.1 uncultured Syntrophobacterales bacterium | reverse complement strand
AACCCTATCGCCCAATTTGAATTCCTTATCTAGGGCGTCAAACTCATAAATTTTGGCGTCATAAAGCTTGACGCCGACAACTCTGACCATCTTCTCAACTCCTTGTATCGCAATGGAGGTCTCTGGTTCTGACCAAATCCAGGAGCATGGCCTCCAGAGTTAGTTGTCGATTTGCATTTCTATCCAGGTTCCATAAGGTCCCCTGAATGACCTCCATTCGGCGAATCAGAGATGGAATATCCGTCCCTGGAGCTGCCTCATGGATCTCGAGGGAAAGGTCTATGTTAATCAACTGTGCCCTACTCCCCCTCTCCTTATATGATAAAAGGTCTCTATACCACGTATGGATCATGGTTAGAAGCATGGGGAGATTATCGCTGCTGTTGGTCATTTCCTCGGCCAAACCCAATATTTGTTCAGGCCCATAAGAGGGAAGGTCGATGATCTTTTCGATGATCTCCCTTCTGGTCCGATGGACAAAATCCAGATCCATCTGCAAGGCTTTGCCCAAACTTCCATCGGCAAGGGAGGCTAGCATGTGAGCCTCCTCTCTTTTCAGCCCCAATCTTGACCGAAGGACCCCCGCGATTCGTTCAGGGTGTAACGGATTAAAGGTAATCCTCTGGCAGCGAGAGGTAATGGTGGGAAGAATGAAATCTCCATTGGCAGCAAGGAGGATCAGCACAGTGTGAAGAGGGGGTTCCTCCAAGATTCTTAGCAGAGCGTTAGCCGCCTCCTGTCTCATTCGATCCGCGCTCGTGAGAATACAGACCCTCCTCTTCCCCTCATACGGTCTGTGGCTCAACTCTCTCTGGAGGTCCCTGACCTGGTCGATGCGAATCCATTGGCCGTGAGGTTCCACCAAAAGGACGTCGGGATGATGAAGGTGATTTACCTTCAGACAGGATCGGCATTCATCACAGGGTTCTTCTTCACCACGAAGGCAATTGAGGGCCTTGGCCAGGTTTAGGGCGACCACTTTCTTCCCAATCCCATCCTTTCCCAAAAAAAGGTAAGCGTGAGCGAGCCGTCCATTCCTCATGGCATTCCGAAGATGTTCTATCTGCCTATCATGTCCGATAATTTCCTTGAAAGACATCCTGCCCACCTAAGAGTCATTCCAGAAGGGGGTTAACGAGTTGGCGGATTTCCCGCTCAACGGTATGCTCATCCCTTGATCCATCCACGACCTTAATCCGGCCGGGCTCAGCCTTGGCGATTGCGAGATAGCCATCCCTCACCTTCTGATGGAAATCCCCTCGTTGGCCTTCAAATCTGCCCTCTTTCCACAATAAATCCCCAGCCCCCATTCTCCCCCTGGCCCTCTCTAACCCGACTTCAACAGGGCAGTCCAGTAAAATCGTCAGATCGGGTTTCAACCCCTTGGTAACCGTTTGATTGAGCCTTTCGATCAAATCAAGGGCCATTCCTCGTGCAAAGCCTTGGTAGGCCACTGTCGCGTCGTGAAACCGATCACAGATGAGGATCATTTGATTCTTGAGGGCGGGTTCTATCACCTCCATAACATGCTGTGCCCGATTGGCCAGGATGAGGTATAATTCGCTGAGAGGGGTCAGGTTTTCGTTGTTCGCATCCATAAGAATATCCCTGATTTTATCCCCAATTCTGGAACCGCCGGGCTCCCGGGTGATGCTGCATCGATATCCCCTTCGGTGCAAATAACCCCTCAGTCGCTGAATTTGTGTCGTTTTGCCGCTCCCCTCTATGCCCTCGAAGGTGATGAATAACCTCACGTTGACCTTCCAATCCTTAACGGATGGGACTCAATTTAACGCAAAAAAAAAACATAACTACTTAAATTTTTAAGTGAAAGTATAGGATATACCTTCCTTCATTGTCAAGGAGACGAACCCTCTTCTATAACGGAGGGGGGATTTCTCCTTGAGGAAATCCATTTCTGTGATAAGATGAAGTCCCAAAGCCTATTGGCTTTTACAAACCTGGAACAACGAGAGAAGTGGGATATGACGACCACTCAATGGGGGGAAGTCAGGGTTACGATTCCGAAAGAGGCCCAGGAGGCCCTGGCTAATTTCCTTATGGAAAGAGGTTCCAGCGGGATTGTTATTGAAGAGCCCCAGGGGGAGGAGGGGTCCGAAATAATTAAGGCCTATTTCCCCTCTCCTCTTATGATTGAAAAGCAATCCATTTCCCGCTATTTGGAGGCTATAAGGGAATTCTTCCCGGAGATTTGCCCATCTGGCGTTGAGATTCGCTTTGTCGATGATAGAGATTGGATGATGCGCTGGAGGGCTTTCTTCAAGGCTTCCCAAGCAGGAAGGCGGATCGTGGTCAAACCTCCTTGGATAAGGCTAAGGTCACGGGGGATGATTGTCATCGATATCGAGCCGGGAATGGCCTTTGGAACGGGGACTCATCCGACCACGCGGCTTTGCCTTCGAGCACTGGAGAAAGCCTTTACCGGCGGATATGACCTCCCACGAAGAGGTAGGAGAGCATCCCGTTCGGTATTGGATGTGGGGATGGGATCGGGTATTCTCGGTATTGCGGCGGCCAAATTGGGGGCCCGGAAGGTCTTGGGCATAGATGTTGAACAGAGGGCCGTTGCTAATGCGAGGGGAAATATTCGTATTAATACATTGAGTGGGAAGGTTCGAATAAGAAAGGCCACCATCTCTCAGGTAAGGGGGCATTTCGACCTGGTTGTCACAAATATCGATGCGAAGACTATCGAGGAGATGAGGTTTTCCCTGATGGACCGCGTTGAGGCTGGAGGTATCCTCATCCTCTCCGGAATCTTAGGTAGGGAGGTAGGCCTTTTGAGAAAACTGTTCGCCGATGGGTCTTTCACCTTGATGGAGGTTACCCGGGAAAAAGGATGGGCCTGTCTCGTCTTCATAAGGGCATGAGGGTGATCAGTGTCGCGTTTCTATGTGGAAGACCCCCATTGGGTGGGAAATAAAATAGAGATTTCGGGGGCGGAGGTGAGGCATATCCAAAAGGTCCTTCGGTTAAAGAAGGGGGATGAAATTGTCCTCTTCGATGGGAAGGGAATGGAGTATTGGGGAGCCATTGAGAGCCAAAAGCTCAATCGGATCACGGTGACAATTGAGAAGACGAACACTCCCCGGAGGGAATCCCCCATCGAGGTCATTTTGGGTCAAGGCCTTTTGAAGGGGGATAAGATGGATTATGTGTTGCAAAAAACAACTGAGATGGGTGTCTCGGCAATTTTTCCATTCCTTTCATCGAGGACCGTTCCGAATGTGGGCGGGGAGAGGTTAGAAAGGAGATGGAATCGTTGGAAGAGGATCGCAGTTGAATCGGCCAAACAGTGCGGGCGGACCGTGCCCCCCAAGGTTGAAGCTGTCCGTGATCTTACGTCAATCCTGGAATGGCCCGTTGGTGATCTCGTAAAGTTGATTCTTTGGGAGAAGGAGGAGATGTCCTTGAGAGAGAGTATTGCGGGAATCGATAAGAAATCGAGAAGATTCCTCTTTCTCGTTGGACCCGAGGGAGGTTTCTGCGAAAGGGAGGTCTCCGCAGCAAAAGGGAATGGATTCATCCCCGTGGGGCTGGGACCTCGAATCCTGAGGTCAGAGACGGTAGGAGTGGCCATGCTCAGCATCCTGCAATATGAATTTGGGGATTGGCGACCTCCTCACCAACGTGCTAAAAGGGAGGATTCGCCGGAGGTTTTGCGGGGGGTCAAAGGGGGTGGCCGATATAAGGGAAAGGCTCGAGATCACGGTGATACGGAATGATTTCGTAACCCGCCCTTTGCCCCTTGAAGGGTTTGACCAATGCCAAGGTATTCATTGTAGGGTTTACATTGGCTGGCATGCTTGCATTTTCTCCTGCAGACTTCGACGTTGACCTTGGGATTTCCCTTTCGCTTTTCGCAAATGATATAGCTCATAGTGGACCTTCCCCAATATCTGGTAAGTTATTTCTTTTTTATCACTAAATATGGCTATTGTCAAGAGGTAAAATGGATTTTTTTCCGTGAAAATGCTTAAATTTGAAGGAGTTAAAATAATAAAGCTCCATTATTTCCCCCTTTTTTTTGTATACATCCGGAATAAAATGATTTTTTAAATTTCTTCCTTCTAAGGGACGTGAACGACTGTGGCGATTTCCCTTGATGGGGAAAAGGTCTGAAAGGGAATGTATTGCAATACCGAGGAGGATGGGATGGGTATCATTTCGCACGAGGTATGGGATCTCTACAAGGGTAAGGTGATTTGTCTCTCTAAAGAGAGGCTGACATTGCCCAATGGAGAGACGACCGAACTAGAAGTTATTCGTCACCCTGGGGCAGCTGCCATCGTCCCTCTGCTGGCCGACCATAGGGTGGTAATGATCAAGCAATATCGGCATGCCGTCGGGCAATTTCTGTGGGAGGTTCCCGCGGGCACGATAAATCCGGGAGAAAGCCCCATTGAATGTGCCAAGAGGGAGCTTCCTGAGGAGGTGGGTTATCGCGCCCATGCATTTCAGGAATTGGGTGAGATCTTTCCCGTTCCGGGCTATTCAGACGAGCATATTCACATCTTCTTGGCTACGGGCCTCGTCCCAGGCCGCCAAAATCTCGATGCTGATGAAGTATTGGATGTAAAACCCATTCCATTGGAAGAAACACTGGGGATGATCAAAAGGGGCGAGATCCGAGATGCCAAAACCATCATCGCCCTTTTCTTCATGACGCTGAAGGTACCTGGCCTTTCCACTGAGTGAGAACCCACGTCATTCTTCCTGTTCACCCTCCAAGGGTTTACCTTTTTCGTCGGGGGATAACTTTCAAGCACATGGGAGCCGCCTGCGAGGTTTCCATAACCGATTCAACCACAGCGGTTACCTCGGTGTTGATTCCATCCATGAAATAAAATTCAAAATGTTTCCCTGAAAAATCAAGCCTTTCGGGCTCCGTGTTTATTGACTTTGTCATACCTCTTTAGAGAGTGACCATTTGGTTTCATCGAAACGGACCGCTTACTCCTTTCATCGGAGAGGATTCGGAACCCAGTTTGTTGGGATAGAGCTCCCTTTGAGTTGGGGGGGTTAGATTCATCTCCCCTTGCAAGGGTGGGAGACAAGGAGGAGGGCGATGAAGGTGAAGGATATCATGGTGGAAGATTTAGCCACGCACAGATTGAACGACGAACTCAGTTTGGCTGACGATATCATGCAGTTGGGGAGGATTGGGCACTTGCCCGTCGTCGAGGAAGGCCGACTGGTGGGAATCATCAACCAAAGGGATCTTTTTAAGGCTTCCCTTGCCTCTGCAATGGGCTATGGCGAAAAGGCAAAGAGAGAATTCATGAAGACAGCAGTGGTGAAAGAGGTGATGGTAAACGAGGTAATCACCATCTCCCCTGAGTCGAGTATTGAGGAGGCGGGAAAGGTGATGTTGGCGAAGGGGATCGGATGCCTCCCAGTAGTTGAAGAGGGTAACTTGATTGGCCTCATCATGGAGACCGATATTCTCAGGCCTACGGGGAGTGGACAAGCGGATAAACTACCACTCCTTGAGGGAGGGTATGGAAAGGAAGGATTTATCTCAGCGGTCCCCGGGTGCATGCATTCAGAGGGACAGGGTGCGCTGATCGCCGTATGGCCCTCATTCAATGATGAAAGTCAGGGTCTTCAAGATGTGATCCCCGGAGACGATCTCTACCTTCCAATCGCCCTTGCGATCTGGCAGGATAATCTTTGAACTCCAGGTCCTCCATTGGGGCGGCGAGATGGAAAGTCCCACCTTTGCTATTTCCTTCTTCTCGTAGTACCAGACATGGTAGATCGTTCCCTCCGAGGGGATCTCGGTAAGGTGAGTAAAGCAGAAAAGATTGCCAATGGTGGATGGGTAGGCTTCCCTGATTCCCGAGGGAGTCCGGTCTTCAACTTTTTCACAGATCACTGCTTTTTTGATCGCAGGCAGGTTGGGTTTTGCCTCGGTAGCCGGATTTTCGCCGCGGCCAAGAGAAGGTTGGAGAAAGGCGAGGGTGAAAATCGCGAACGGTGCCAATGCCATAACTTTTCTTCTTATCATTTCGGGTCTCCTTTCGTCGAAGGTCTCTTCCCCTTATTTATAACCACGGATTTGGACATGTCAAATCGATAACGAGGAACTTGACTTTGCGGCGGAATGTGCCTATAAGTGGGGGGAGGGGATTGATGGTATTTCCTTGGATTCGTTCCGTGGTTGGGGGTTGGAGGTTCATAGAGATTAGTCTCGTCCTATGGATTCTCTTTGTTGCGTCCTGCGTGAAGGAAATTGGGAACGCGGAGACTGAATATTTTTATGGGAATCATAGCGGTGACGCCGTGGTTCTTGGCAGGATTGCAGTAGTGGAGGATGGCATCGAAAAATCCTGGGAGAGTCCCCGAATAGACCCCTCAGCCAAAACTTTATTTCGAATATTCATCAGGGGAAGCCGTTCCCCATTGAGAGTTTCGCACTATCTCAGGGGAGAGGGGTATTTTTACTTGAGGTTACCCGCTGACGAGTATACCCTATGGAAATGGGTCTATGGTTTTCCCGGGGGGCAGGCAAATACGATTGAGCCTTTATGCGTCTATTTCGATGTCTTACCCAGGAAAACCATCTACATCGGGACCCTTTACATATACCTCCCTTCGGTTAGCTCGAGGCCACGGGGCTCCTTAGACGGGGACCGGGTCAAACCCAGGTATGATATCGTCGATGAGTATGGGATGGCCATGGCGTTTTCGAGAAATCACTATCCCCATTTCCCACACTCCGTGGAGAGGCATTTGATGAGCTTCTCCCGTCCATTCACCCAGCCTACCCGTTGAGGCGATTCGTCTCGGGGTCTTGGCTTGGAAACCTTCTTCCGATGAGGCCCCATACCTTTGGGAAAAGGGAGAGAGGTGGAAGGTTCCGAGTCCCTTCCTCCGGATTTACGTATTCCGGTGCATCAGTTCTTTGCCGGGCACGTGTTTCGCCCATGCAGGGAGAATTCTCCTCGAGCTCAGTAAACCCCATGAGAATGTCTTGATTTAGCGGGGAAATTTTTTGATAATGTTTCAATAATGATTGAGGCGATATAGACTGGGAAGGAGGAATGATCCATGATTATCAGTATCAATCCCCAAAACCCTCAGCTCAGGTTGATCAATAGGGTCATCGACGTGCTGGAAAAGGGAGGGGTGATCGGTTATCCCACGGATACTATCTACGGGATAGGATGTGACCTCTTCAATAAAGAAGCCATCGAGAAGGTCTACAGACTCAAGAAGCATAATCGGAGCAAACCGCTGAGCTTTATCTGTTCGGATTTGAAGGATATCAGTCGATATGCCTATGTTTCGAATTATGCCTATAAGACGATGAGGCGACTTCTGCCCGGAGCATATACGTTCATCCTAGAAGCCACGAAATTGGTTCCCAAGATGGTGATGACTAAGCAGAAGACCGTTGGGATTCGGGTTCCGGACAATCCCATTTGTCTCGCCCTTGTAAAGGGATTGGGCCATGCCATCATTAGCACAAGTGTATACCGGCCGGATGAAGAGCTTTACAGTGATCCCCGGGAAATCGACGAACGTTTTGGCAAAAGCCTCGATTTGGTGATCGATGGGGGAATTATCGTGGCAGAGCATTCGAGCATTATCGATCTGACCGATGAAGTCCCCCGGGTAATCCGAAGGGGAAAAGGGGATGTCAGTCCTTTTCTTTGATGGAGGTGGATATGAGCAAGGTGCACTTCAAGCCGATGACGGGGATGTTTCCCCTTCCGGTTATGTTAGTCACCTGTACGGATGCATCCGGGCAACCGAACATCATTACCCTCGCCTGGGTGGGCATGGTCAACTCGGACCCTCCCATGGTCTCCATTTCGATAAGGCCCGGTCGGTATTCACATGGATTGGTTAAGGCTTCTCAGGAGTTCGTGGTAAATATCCCCTCGGAGGAAATGATCAGAGAAGTCGACCTCTGTGGAGTTCTTTCGGGAAGGAATGTGGATAAGTTTTCGGAAACCGGACTCACCCCCATACAGGCTCAGGAGGTTTTGCCCCCCCTCATCGAGGAATGTCCCGTCAATCTGGAATGTAAGGTCAAGAGAACCATCCCCTTAGGAAGCCACGACCTCTTCCTCGGGGAGATCGTGGCCATGCACACCGATGATACGGTCTTAAAAGAGAAGGGATGGATTGATATCGCAAAGGCCCTTCCCGTCGCATATTGTGCGGGATGCCGTGAATATTGGAGCTTGGGTAAGATGTTGGGCCGGCATGGCTTCACCAAGGGGAGGCTTTAAAAAGCTGAGGAGCGAGGGCGATGATCATCGACTGCCACACCCATGTCTTTCCAGACGAGGTGAGGAGGAATCGCAGAAAGTATTCGCAAAGGGACTTGGCCTTCGGGGAAATGTACAGGGATGAGAAGGCGAAAATGGTAGGGGTGGAGGAATTGGTTCGTTCAATGGATGAGGGAGGCATCGACAAGGCCGTAGTGTGTGGATTTCCCTGGTCGGATAGCGTTTTGTGTTCCGCCGGAAATGACTACATCGTGGAAGGGATGCGTCGATTTCCTGAGCGAATCATGGGGTTTGGCTGTATTCAGCCGAGGCATGGTGAAGAGGCCATTGAGGAGACCAAGCGCTGCATCAGGCTGGGAATGAAGGGCATCGGGGAATTGGCATCCTATCCCCCCGCTACCTCTTTCTACGATATCGACTCGCTGAGGCCCATCTGTGAAATCCTGGAGGAAGCCGACCTGCCGTTGATGCTCCACAGCAACGAGATGGTGGGACATTCATACCCGGGTAAGTGCAATACCCCATTGAAATCCCTATATGATTTCATCCGGGCATTTCCCCGGGTCCGGATCCTCCTGGCCCATTGGGGAGGGGGATTCTTTTTCTACGAACTGATGCCCGAGGTGGCCAAGGCCGCTGAGAAGACGTGGTACGATACTGCGGCCTCCCCCCTTCTCTATGGGAGGAGGATCTACTCCGTGGCGGTAACTATCGTGGGGGCAGACAAAATTCTCTTCGGGAGCGATTATCCCCTCATACCCCCGGGGCGTTACATCGAGGAGATCGAAGATTCGGGGCTCGGGGAAGAAGAAAGGCGTAAGATATTGGGACAAAACATAAACCAGCTTTTAAAGCTCTGACTTTCTATCTCCGCACCAATTTGGAATCTCCCTCAGCTATGAGGGTTCCGTCTTCTCTATGAATTGTGGCTTTGGCAAGGACTAGCCTACGATTGACGTCGATAATTTCACCCCTGACCACGAGTTTTTCCTTTACCCTGGCGGGGCTCTTAAACCGGATCTTTAGCATGGCCGTGACGGCATTATAGCCCAATTCAAAGGCCAGTTTAGCCATGGCTTCATCCAATAAGGCCGAAAGGATTCCCCCATGGACGATTCCATCGTAGCCTTGGTAGGTTTCCGTGGGGATAAAGCTTGTCCGCATGGTCCTCTCGTTCTTGTTGAGGTCGAATTTCAGTTGAAATCCCCCCGGATTCTTCTCACCACAGATCCAACAATAGCCGTAATACTCTACCTTCATGGCTTCAACCCCTTGTATCATTGGATAGCGCTTGACTTGGAACGAGGCGTATCATAGTATGGTTTTAGGGGGATGTCAAATGTGGGGGGTGGTCTCTGAAAAGGTCGCCCTTCGGGCTCAAACATGAGATTTGCGATCGTTTCGCTTCACTAAGAATGGTTACCGAAAAAATCTTAATTCGCGCTCAGAGCTTTTTTTCTCGATTTTTCAGAGGTCTCAGGGGGTTTTGTGACTCTATGAAGGAGTCTGATGTCCCTGAGCCAACTGACTTCAAGGGGAGTTCATGAAGGATCCAAACCGAAGATTGGGTCGGGGTTTATTCGATCCTCAGGCGGAGGAAATCGGGAAGGCCTTTGCACCCCTGGCCGATCGGATGAGGCCTACCTCTCTTTTGGAGTTCCTTGGCCAGGAGCATCTCTTGGGCAAAGGGAAGCCCCTCCGGAATGCTATCGAAACGGATCAGCTTCAATCGATGATCTTTTGGGGACCTCCCGGTTCGGGTAAGACAACCCTCGCCAGGATTATTGCCTCCGTAACGAATTCTCATTTCATTTCCTTCAGCGCCGTTTTGTCGGGGGTGCAGGAGATAAGGGAGGTGATCAAGGAGGCGGAGGGTCAGCGGCGTTTCCACCGTCGAAAGACTATCTTGTTCGTCGATGAAATCCATCGGTTCAACAAAGCCCAACAGGATGCGTTCCTCCCCCATGTAGAGAGCGGGCTTTTGATCCTCATCGGGGCGACAACGGAAAATCCGTCCTTCGAGGTAATCTCGCCCCTTTTATCGCGGACGCGTGTTTTCACGCTAAACCCCTTGACGAAGGATGAACTACTCGTGATACTTAACCGAGTCCTGAATGATGAGGAGAGGGGATTGGGGAAATTTCCCATCGAGGTGGCACCCCACCTCCTCGATTACATTTCTGCCATGGCCGATGGGGATGCCAGGATTGCTCTCAATGTCCTGGAAATGGCAGCGATGACCACACTCCCAGGCAAGAGACAGGTAAGGAGGATTACCCTGAAAACCCTGGAGGCGGTGATGCAGCGAAAGGCGTTGCTTTACGATAAAAATGGGGAGGAACACTATAACCTCATTTCTGCTCTCCATAAGAGCCTCAGGGGGAGCGATCCCGATGCTGCGCTCTACTGGCTCGCCAGGATGCTGGAAGCGGGTGAACATCCGCTTTATATCGCCAGGCGAATGGTTCGATTTGCATCTGAGGATATTGGGAATGCAGATCCTCAGGCCCTTCAAGTGGCGGTAGCTGCGATGCAAGCATTCAATTTTGTAGGATTGCCGGAAGGAAATCTGGCGCTTGCTCAGGCTGCCGTTTATCTGGCCATGGCCCCCAAGAGCAATGCTCTCTATACGGCATATCGCGATGTTCAGAAGGACATACAAAGGACCCTTTCCCTCGCGGTTCCCCTTCATTTGAGGAATGCCCCAACAAAACTGATGAAGGAATTGGGTTACGGAAAGGGATATAAATATCCCCATGACTTTCCAGGCCATTACGTGGAGGAGAATTATCTTCCTGAGGACCTTAAGGGAAGGATTTATTACCGACCCTCGAATCAGGGTTATGAGGGAGAGATTAGGAAGCGGCTTCATAAATGGCGTAAAGGGAAGGGATGATCACATTTTTCACCTCTTTGCTCCACTCTTGACATGCTCACCAGTCATGGGAACGAATACAACTGGGGTGACATTCTGGCTTTTGATCTGCCCTTTTACCTTGGTGATCTTTTTGAGCTCCTGATAATAATCCCCAACGGGGATAACGAGCCTTCCCCCCTCCTTCAGCTGATCGAGTAGGGGCTGAGGGATATGGGTTGGGGCAGCGGTTACGATGATGGCATCGAAGGGCGCAAATTCCTCCCAGCCGATGTAGCCATCCCCCGTTTTGACGTCGATATTTCTGTAACCCAATTCCCTCAAAAGTCTCTCAGCGGACAGGGCCAGGGACTCGATGATTTCAATTGTGTAGACGTAGTCCGCCAGTTCTGCCAAGATTGCAGCCTGGTAACCCGACCCTGTGCCCACTTCCAAAACCCTATCTCCCTTTCTTAATTCAAGCAATTCAGTCATTAAGGCTACGATGTAAGGCTGGGAAATGGTCTGTCCCTCACCAATAGGCAATGGTCGATCGGAATAGGCTTGTTGACGTATCTCTTCGGGAACAAACTTGTGTCTATCAACGTTGCGCATGGCTCTTAATACAGCATCATCCTTGATCCCCCTTGCCCGGATTTGGGTTTCTACCATCTCCTCTTTTATGGAATGAAAATCCACTTTGATGTGATTTCTCTGGTTATCGGAATTGGTCCCCTTAGAGAGGAAAAAATCCCAAAAGAAATCCACCTGACGAAATACCAATTTCCCAGAATACCGACCTTTTATCGCCTACCACTTCTTACGACGCTTGTCAACAGAACTTCGGCTGGAATTTGGTGATTTTCTTGAGAAAATCGTTGCCCTTGAGCGTAGTGGGCGGAAGAGGAGGTGAACCCATCGAGGGGGAGCAAGAAGGTGCTCGTATTGCCTGCCTGGGACCCACGAGAGGATCACCCCTGAAGTAGCGAAGGGACGAGGCAAGGGTGTTTTCTCATAAAAAATATCATTTGCTACAGAATCAAAAGGGGACAAAAAAGGGCCTTACAGAGCTCAAGGAGCTCCGTAATTCCGTTGAACCCAAATAGGTCGTCTAACCCGTGCATGGAAAGCTACTTCCTTGACAAGGGGCCTTGATTCTGATAGGTTTTTTTTGATTTATCCTAAAGGCCGATGGAACATTTCCCTTTGGGGGATTGTCCGTGTTCAACAGAGCGATAAAATTTATCACGGCCTTCTCATTTTTTGCCCTCCTTTGTATCTCCCTTGTTCCAAAGCTGAAGGGCACCGAAGAGCAGCTTAGGATAAGTCTCCCAGAGGTCGTCATTACGAGCCCCGATGAATCGAAGCTTACCGACTACCGGAAGATTCCCCTTCCTGTTGTTGCGGCCCAAGGGTTTAAGGCCGAACCGAACATTGAATACAGGACCGCAGACGAGGAGATGATGGCTCAGGTGCAGAAGGTGAGGCCGGCGACCAAATCCCCGGGTTGCGCCTATTTCAGCTCTCTCAGTACCTCCGTGGCAAAAGTCTTTGAGGGAGAACTTGCCCTCTATAAGCAAGGGAAATATCGCTATCTGAAGGGGAATTATGGGGATGCCATTGAGTCATTTGAAAAGTTCATTATCAACTACTCAGAGAGTCCCCTCGCAGGGTCAGCATACTATTGGTCGGGGGAGTCCATGCTTCACCTCAACCGAGTTGAGGAGGCACTGAAGTATTTCCTCGAGGTGATCAATCGATACCCCAAGGACAAACTCATCGATTACTCCTATTATTCAGCCGGATGGATCTATTTGAAACAAGGTCAGTATGAAAGCGCATACGAATTTCTCGACAGAGCGTATAGACTACGTCCCGAGGGTCCCATTGCGGAATCAGCACTCTTCTGGGCCGCGGAGTCATTAATTAACATGAATATTTACGATGGAGGATTGGAAAAGTTCCGTCATTTAGTGGAGAGATTTCCCCAGGGCAACCTGAGGATTGAGACTCAATACCTCATAGGTGCCACCCTTTTTCATCTCCGGAGATTCGAGGAGGCGGAACAGGCTTTCAGGTCCTTTAATGCGGACTTTGCGTTGCACCCCTTATTGGAGAATTCACTGTATGGGTTGGGCTGGAGCTTGGTCTCCTTGAGCAGATATGGAGATTCGGCCTCGGTATTCGAGGAGTTGCTGTTGAGATTCCCGGAGACCACATTGGCCGAAATCATTTATTACGGTTTGACTAAATCCTACGTGGGCCTAGGGGAGATGGATAGGGCGATCCAATACCACGGAGAACTTACGAAACGCTACGTCCAATCGACTTGGGGTAGTACTGCGCTTAACGAAATCGCTTACTATTATTTCCAGGAGGGGGAATTTCAAAAGGCTATCGAATCTTATCGGGATCTCGTCAAGTTATATCCGATGACTGAACTGAAGGACAAAGTATACTTCAATATCGGGGACTCCTTTTATAATCTGAAGGACTACCGAAATGCCATTATCTCCTATCAGGTCCTCATTGATGGATATCCCGATAGTCCGTTAGCCGACCAAGCCCTGTTCAAAATTGGTCTTTCTCTCTTCCAGGAAAAGTCGTATAAGGAGGCCATTCATTATTGGAAGTCGGTCCTTTCGGGACATCCCGATTTCTCCCGGAGGGATGAGGTCATCTATTGGATCGGAGAGGCGAATCTCTTATTGAAGAATTACGCCGAGGCAACAAGTTATTTCGGGGAACTGGTGAATAACGGTTTTTACTATGGGAAGGCACTCAATAGCTTGGGATGGTATTATTTCCAGCTGGGAAAGTGGAGGAGGGCGGCCTCGTACTTCAATCAACTGGTTGAAACCTACCCAGACCATGACCTTACCCCTGAAGCCACCGTCCTCTTGGCAGAAGCCTACTTTAATTTAAAACAATATAGGCTGGCGCTGGATCACTTAACCCGATTAACTCATGGGGATTATGGAGGAGACAAGCTTGACAAGGCCTATTTTTTGACTGGTTGGATCCACTATAAGCTGGGAGATTTCGCGGAATCTGCGGAACGATTCGAAGAAATGCTCAAGGAGCTCCCCGAGAGTCCTTATGCGGATGATGCGTATTTTTGGTTGGGAATGTCCCATTTCAGAAGTAAGGCTTTCACGAAGGCCATAGATGCCTTTTCCCGACTGGTAGATTTCGCGCCATCGAGCCCGTTGGTCCCTCAAGCCCTTCTAAGGATCGGGGATAGTTATTACAACCTCAAGGAGTACCTCCGGGCTGTACTTGGTTACTTGAAGGTAATCAAAGGTTATCCCGATTCAAAGGAGGCGCCCGAAGCCGATTATGGGATTATTCTCTCTTTTTACCAAGAAGGGAAGTATGATCGCTTCATCGAAAAGATAGGCGATTTTTTCCGAAAATATCCAAACCATCCCTTAGGTGCTCATTTGGAACTCCAATTGGCTGAGTTTTATGAAAAGAACGGGCAGTGGGATAGGGCAATCTCCGCGTATAGGGAGATGCTGAGAGACTATCCGAAAAGCGACCTAGCCGATGATGCTCAGTTCAGAATCGGCGAGATATACATGAATATGAGGCGGTTCTCGGAGGCTGTCGCCGAATATGAAAAGGTCACCCGGCACTTCCCAGATAGTAACCATGTGGCGAAGGCTTGGTATAAGATAGGCCAAGGGTATTATGCCCTGGAGGATTTTAGAAGGGCCCTGAGGAGTTACGAGAGGGTTATTTATCGATTTCCCAAGTCCGGATGGGATAAACGATCTTACCTCAAGGCAAGTAAGTGCTATCAGATATTGAAGAGACCCGATTGGGCTGAGAAAACCCTCAAAAAGCTCATCGCATTATATTCGAATGATCCCATCGTTTACGAGGCATCCCTCAATTTGGGAATGCTCTATATTCAGGGTCAGAACTACCGAGAAGCTGTTGCTTCCTTTAAAAAGGCCAGCGGGTCTCCGGATAGGGCCACGGCTGCCTTTGCCCAACTGAAAATTGGTGATTCGTATCTGGGGTTGGGGGATAAGGAGTCGGCCACACTGGAGCTCATGAAAGTCCTCTATCTCTACCATGATCAAAGGGAGTATGTGGAGGAGGCCCTTTTGAAGGTAGGTCAGGTTTATATGGATCAGCAGAAGTGGTCCGAGGCTCGGCAAATTTACCGGAAGCTGCTTCATACTGCCCGATCTAGGGAGACGAAGGAGATTGGGCGTAAGATGCTGAAACGCGTGGAAAAAGAGATGTCCAAGAAATAGGAGAGGAGGGGTCATGTACGATTTTGTCGTGAAGGGCGGAGTTTTAATGATTCCCATTGCCTTATGCTCCATTATAGCACTCGCCATTTTCTTGGAGAGGCTTTGGAGTTTAAGGAGATCAAAGGTTATCCCTCGGGATTTCTTGATCGAAATCGAGGACCTCATTCGTCGGGAGAAGATCCCGGAGGCCATTACCCGGTGTCGAAAGGACAACTCCTCAATGGCCAATATCATTGTGGCCGGGATTCGCAATTTCGGTAAACGAAGGGAGATCGTCAAGGAGAGCATCGAGGAGATCGGGAGGAGGGAGGCAGCGACCCTCGAACGATATATCAATGTAGTTGGGACTATCGCAGCCATTGCCCCCCTTTTGGGGTTATTGGGGACGGTCTTTGGAATGATCAAGGCCTTTAACGTCATATCAATTCAAGGGGTTGGGAACCCCAGCAGCCTTGCAGGAGGGATTTCAGAGGCCCTGATCACCACGGCAGCGGGACTGGTGGTTGCCATTCCGACTTTCGTACTCTACCGATATCTGGCCAATAAAGCGGATGCCTTGATCGTGGAGATGGAAGAAAACTCAATACGGATGGTTGATCTACTCAAGGGGAGGGAACGATAGAGATCCACACATGGGTTGCTTGGGAAAATGGGAGGGGTTATGCACTTTAAACCGATGAAAAGGGAGGAATCGAGGTTTGATTTGACACCTCTAGTGGATGTCGTCTTTTTGTTGCTCATCTTTTTCATGCTCTCCACCACCTTCATCGTGGCCCCGGGGATTAAAGTGAAACTTCCCACGTCGTCATCGACGGAGATCTCCAGGGAGAAAAAAGAAGTCAGAGTGGTGATGTCTAAGGACGATAAGATCTTTGTGCAACAGAAGCTCGTAAGTATTGAAGAGTTGGGAAAGTATCTCAAGAAGGCCGCTCGGGAGAGCCCAGAAGGGATGGTTATCATTCAGGCGGATGAGAGGATAACCCACGGGAAAGTGGTGGAGGTCATGGATGTGGCAAAGACGTCTGGTTTTAATAAGCTTGCCATCGCCACGCGGCCAAAGGAGAGGGAAAAGTAGATCCCAGGAATTGTCTCCATGAAGTTATCTCTTTTCATAGTCTTATCCATCCTCATTCACTTTAGCTTGGTGTTGTTTGTGCCCAATTATTTCGCGGTGACCAAGTTGCGGATTTTTCCCATCGAGTTAGTGGCACCGAAGCAGCTCTACTTAGAGCCTTTCCTTAAGAGGATAGAAGGAGGGGAAAGGCGGGGGGAGAAGTCCATTGAGCAATTCCTCGGGGATGATTGGAAAAGGCGTGAGGATTTCCTCATGAGCAAGTTTAAAGAGCTGAGCTTGGGGGAGAGTATCGATGTTCCGAGTCCCTCTTTTATCGTTCCCCAGCGGAAGGAGAAGACCACCCCCGAGGAAAGGGTTAGATTATTGAGAGATTCCCCCTTTTTCAAGGACTTGGGCAGATTATTCCGTGAATCCTCAGTGCCACTGGGTGATTATAGGGGGAAGATGTTTTCCGTAGGTGTAGGGGAGATTAAGGTGCCCAGAAGACAGATCCCCGGGGATAAGGAGACCGAGCATATCATTGCCCGGATAATAGTAAAAGACCGATCCAAGAAGCCATCTGTCCGCGGTATAAAGAGGGATTCCGTTGGAATCAAGGGGCCAGCCGGCAAAAGGAAAATCCTCTATAAACCGGAAATCCCCGAGGTGAAGATCGAGAGGGAAGGAGAAGTGGAATTGAAGTTTTGGGTGCTACCCGATGGATCGGTGGGGAGGGTGTTATCCATTCTCAGAGGAGATGCGGAACTGGAGCGAATCGCGATAAACTACATTAAGCAATGGCGATTCAATCCTTTGGACGAAGGCGGAAAAACAGTTGATCAATGGGGGACCATTACGGTCAAATTCAGGTTTGAATAGAGGCAAAAGACCATGGATCCTTTAAAGGGGTTTAGCAAGAGAATCCTCGTTGCGATATTCTTGCTCGTTTCGGTGATGATCTTCTTTGCCTTTTTCGGGGATAAGGGACTCTTGCAGGTCTACCGTCTGAGGGGAGAATTGGAGGAGATCGAAAGGGTTAATGCGGAATTGCGGACAGAGAATGATAAGTTGAGAGCCGAGATCGACAATTTGAGGACCAATAAGAAATACATCGAGGAACTTGCCCGAAGGGAACTCGGTTTGGTAAAAAAGGGTGAGATAATCTACCAGTTCGATCAATGATGAAAGGGTTTGGGGATATCTCAGTTTC
This sequence comes from uncultured Syntrophobacterales bacterium, assembly GCA_964346945.1. Taxonomy (GTDB): domain Bacteria; phylum Desulfobacterota; class BSN033; order WVXP01. The sequence continues at coordinate 5,273 of CAYFXL010000030.1, read as the reverse complement.
CAAAGCCGCGGTTGGGTCTTTGTAATGATAAACGGAATGTCTCCAGGGTTTACCAGAGATAGTAGCTCATTGAGAGAGTATGACCGTGGATAAGGAGGTCGATCGTAGGGATTATGTGGATGTTGATGTTCGGGTACGCTATGCCGAAACGGATCAGATGGGAGTAGCCTATTACGGCAGTTATGTTGTCTGGTTCGAAGTGGGACGGTCTGAGTTCTGTCGGGCAAAGGGCTTCAGCTACAGAGAGCTTGAGGGGAAGGGGTACAGGCTGGTGGTGGTGGACCTTCGCTGTAGGTATAGAGGATCGGTTAAATACGATGAGCTGATCGTTGTCCGGACTCATCTGAAGGATTTGAAAAAGCGGATGGTAACCTTTGGCTATAGAATACTGAGAAAAGAGACCCAAGAGGTTGTTGTGCATGGGGAGACTCGACATCTCTGCCTCAATAAGAGGGGAAATCCCAGTAGCATGCCTGAAAAATTCCTCAACCGGTTGAAGAGTTAGGTTTCCTCTCGGAGAGGACTTTTCATAGCCTCCAAATTTCACTGGGAGCAATGGTTCTTCCGCCAATCCCTCCCCATTCGATTCCCATATTTTTCTCCTCCCCTTTTCACCCTATGGGGCAAGAGTTCGATTTGCCCAGCCGGATCCATGGGAGCTCCCTCTCTCCTCTTTCCATTTCATCGACTCCCTTAGGAACCGTATTTTGTATGTGGACCCATTTTTTGGGATCGGGTTGAGCTCTTTGCAAAGCTCTGTATCCATCGATCCCACTACGGGCAATTCGTCAACTACCGAGAATGGCACGATGCTTCATCCCGAAGTATCCGGGTATCATTTCACCTCATTCATTGAAAATCATAGGGGAAAAATGACATGAGTTGGAAGTTGTACTCGGCATTTGGCTTAATAGTTCACCTCGGGTTATGACGTCGCAGTATAAAGAGGGGATCGAGGGGAACACGGGTAGCAGGTATTTTAGAATGCGGGGCAAGAGGGGAAAGGTCTGGCAGAAGCGGTTTTTTCGAGCACATCATCGACGATGAGGTGGACTTGAAGGAAAAAATCCGATACATTTTATGGGAATTTAGCGCGCGGGGGTTCACCGAGAATTCTCAAGGGCCAGGCTTATCTAAAGGGGAGAGCGATTATTTAAGGAATGCCTATCCTTTAGAGGGGGCATGGATCAGAATATCGCGGAATATCTTTGAAGGGATAGGGGATAATGGAAGGGGAGAAGCTGAACCCAAATACCTCCTATGATACCCATGCCCGGAATGTAATACCCATGAACAGACTGACAACGAGGGGTCTCGAGAGGATATTGATCATCCGGCTGAGCGCTGTCGGAGATGTGGTACGCACTCTCCCAGTGGCAAATGCCTTACGGGAGGGGTTTCCGACGGCCCACATTGCTTGGGTGGTAGAGGAGAAGGCGCGGGATGTTTTGGCCCATCAACCTGAAATCGACGAGATCATCGTTTTCCAACGAAATAGATGGAAAAAGGGTATCCTCAATCCTCTGAGTTTTTTGAGAACCATCGGAGAGATACATCGATTTGTCAGGGGGCTCAGGGACAAGCATTACGATATCACCTTTGACTTTCACGGTATTTTGAAAAGTGGGCTGATCAGCTACTTAAGCGGTGCCAGAGAACGAGTGGGATTCGATCGAGGATATTGCAAGGAGTGGAATCATATTTTCAATAACCGAAGGGTGAGCCCTAAATCCGACCGAATAAGCCGTTATGAGAGAAACTTCGTCCTACTCGACCATTTAGGCGTGGACCGGGGGCGAGGGGACGTGCATCTCCATGTATCTCAGGAAGATGTGGATTACGTGGACCGATTCTTTCGAAGTCGACACCTCGGAATGTCAGGCCCCCTGGTTGCCATGTATCCGGGGACGAGTTCAAAAAGCACCTATAAGCGGTGGGCGTCTGCCAAATACAGCGAGCTGGCCGATCGGCTTATCGAGGAGCTCAATGTTTCGGTTCTCTTTGCCTGGGGTCCGGGGGAGAGGGCAATGGTGGATGAGGTAAGAATGCGGATGAGAATGGATTCTATGGTGACCCCTCAAACCTCCCTCAACCAGCTGGCGGAAATATTCAGGAGATGTAGCCTATACATCGGAAACGATACCGGCCCCATGCACATCGCCTCCCTCGTTAATACTCCGGTTGTGGGAATCTACGGGCCGACTGACCCCATCGTGAATGCGCCGTATGAGGGAACCTCTCATATCATTGTCAGAAAAGATCTGCCGTGCAGCCCTTGTCGCAACAAAGGATGTAAGGATGTGGAGTGCATGAAGGCCATCAGCAGCCGAGATGTCTTTGACGCTGCAAAAATGCTTCTGGAATCAAGGGAAGATCCGGTTGGATAGGAAGAGATTCATAGACTCCCCAATGATCCCGGTGAAACGTCTGGTTCAAAGTGATTTTTTCCGAAAAGGCCCCAAGCGAGAACATCCAAGAAACTCGCCTCAGTGATCTTCTCAGAATATCGTCGTGCAGTCTTGCTCAGATTGATAAGGTAGGGTGTCAACCACCGAAAACTCCGGCATGGTGCGGGAGTTTCTCACACCCCGCTCCTTTTGGAGTTTCTGAGAGAGAGAATACGTGCCCTCTGAGGAGGAAGAACGAAAAATCAGGCCAACGACTATGAACGGTTAATGAGAAGGTAGTTGACAAATGACGTTCAGAAAGGTACTTTCTTCCCTTAAAAACGAGAAACACCGGCAGGCAAACAAGTTATTTATGCAGAGGGAGGCAACCCCTTGGGCGTATCGGCCTGTGTCATTACCTTTAACGAAGAGAATAATATCAAAGACTGTTTGGAAAGCGTTACCTGGACCGATGAAATTGTTGTAGTAGACTCCTTCAGCACGGACAAAACGGTAGAGATCTGCCAGGCGTACACGGAGAAAGTATTTCAGAGAAGGTGGTCAGGGTTTCTGGATCAGAAGAATTTTGCCCTTCAGCAGGCCATTCATAACTGGATTCTCAGTATCGATGCAGACGAAAGGGTTTCTTCCTCCCTGCGAGATGAAATTATTGGGGAGCTCAGGAACGATGACGATGTGGGTGGTTACTACATTCCTCGGCGTACCTATTACCTTGGACGGTGGATCAATCACGGCGGCTGGTATCCAAACTGTCAGTTGAGGCTCTTTCGAAGAGATAAGGGGAAATGGGCTGGGGAACAACTCCATGAGAAAGTAACGGTTGTTGGAAAAACTAAAACGCTCCGCAGTGATCTTCTCCACTTTGCTTACCGGAGTTTGTCGGATCAGTTAAAGACGATTGATCATTTTTCTCGGGCCTCGGCGGAAATCATGAGAGGGAAGGGGATCAGGGTAACGCCGCTCCATCTCCTGGTTCGTCCGCCGATCAAGTTTCTGGAGACGTATATTTACAAGCAGGGTTTTCGAGACGGTATCCCCGGTTTAATCAATGCAATAGCATATTCGTTTTATGTCTTTATGAAATATGCCAAAGCTTGGGAAGGGGCTCTCAACAGAGATGAAATTCATGAACAAGCTGATATTTCTTAAACAGGTATTTACGCCGCGAAAGATTTTTAATCTCATTGTTAAGGAGATCCAATGCTTCTTGGGACATTCACGTCTATTCTATTTCCCCAATAAGCTCACTATTGATATAGGGAATGTCTGTAATCTAAAATGTCCACTCTGTCCCACAGGAAGGGGTGATAGAAGTGCTTCCAGAGGGTTTATGAAAATTGAGGAATTTAGAAAGGTTCTCGATGAAACGGGGAGCTATCTCACCAATTTGGAATTGTACAACTGGGGTGAGCCCTTATTGAATAGAGATTTAATCGATATGATTCAATATGCAAAGGATAGGAATATTCCCGTCTGCATCAGCACAAATCTAAATGTACTGGATAAAAATATGGCAGAAGCTCTCATGTCCACGCATATCGATAAAATTTTCGTCTCTTGTGATGGGGCCAGCCCCGAAACATACTCAAAATATCGTATTGGTGGAAATTTTCATAAAGTAATATCAAACATTTATCAATTGTTAGAAGCGAAGAAGAAACTGAATAACCGGTATACGCGCATTGTGCTGCTTTTCCATGTTTTCAAGCATAACGAGCATGAGGTTGAGAGAGTCAAAGAGTTGGCTAATGATTGTGGGATAGAGCTGCGCATTAACAAAATGAGAACGGATATGGGAAAGGAAATATTCGAAAGGGTGGAGAATGCCATTGAAAGGGATAAAGACTGGATTCCGGAAAACACAAAATATTGCGCATTTGACCTTGAAAAGAAAGGGAGAAAGAAACAGGTGAAATGTAACCATCTTTGGAAGACAGCGGTCATTAACTGGGATGGGGCCGTCCTTCCTTGTTGTGCTGTCTATGGAGAACGGCACGCGTTTGGGAATGTATTTGAGGAACCTTTTGCCTCCATTTGGAATAATGAGAAATACAGATTGGCTAGACAAGAAGTCCTGAATAAGGCCAAAAAGAGTCCAACGGTTTGTCATACCTGTAAGGAAAATGGCTTTCTGAATTTTTAGGCCATACCTGAATCCAGTAGATATTTTGGAACCCAAAGATTTCTCCTTTTCCGGGTTAGAATGGAGCATAACAGTAGTTATATCCATACAGGGCGGAGAGAGGAATAACGAGCTGGCAGGACTATCGTGCGGAAAGCCAACGGCAAATCCAGAAAATTGAAGATCGCTTTGATCCTTGACCGATATCTACCATCGAGAGGCGGGGAGAGGTATTTTTCCTGGTTGGCTCAGGAACTTGCTCGCAGGGGACATGAGGTCCACATATTTGCGGCAACTGCAGAAACAATTCCGGGAACGGAGTATCAGTTACACCACATTCCGGTATTGCAATATCCTCATAGTCTGAGGATCTTTTCCTTTCTACGTAATTCGGCTCGCGCAATCCAGCAGTACGATTTTGACATTATTCATGGAGTTGGTCGCACTCTTGCCATGAATGTCTTTAACCCCCATGGTGGTGTGGAAAAGGCCTATCTTAAACAGGAGTTTTCTTCCATCACCAATAGATTCTATTATGTGTTTAAATTCTTGAAACGGTATCTCTTTCCTCAGCACTACGTGAAAGTCTGGATCCAGAGAAGACAGTACGTGAATGATAAGGTAGAAAAAATCATAGCGATATCAAGAATGGTCAAGGAAGACATCATTCGATACTACGGGGTTCCCGAGGAAAAAATAACGGTTGTTTTCAACTGCGTGGATCTTGATCGGTTTCATCCGAA
>CAYFXL010000029.1:0-23270 GCA_964346945.1 uncultured Syntrophobacterales bacterium | reverse complement strand
TGGTTATGATCACGTCATGGACATGCCCTTCTCGCAACCCAGCCGGGGTTATCCTGATAAACTTGGTCTTTGAACGTAACTCCTCTATATTCCAGCAACCCACATATCCCATTCCCGCCTTCAATCCCCCCACAAGCTGCTGCACACAAAAGGATAAAGCTCCCCTATAGGGAATACGGCCCTCAATGCCCTCAGGTATCAATTTGCCCTCGGACTCCACGTCCTGTTGAAGGTACCGATCCCGACTTCCATCCCTCATGGCCCCTAAGGAACCCATTCCCCGATAAACCTTGTAACTCCTTCCCTGAAAGAGGACAATCTCCCCAGGACTTTCGTCAGTCCCCGCGAACAAGTTTCCCACCATCACGGAATGGGCGCCTGCAGCGATGGCCTTCGTGATGTCCCCGGAAAATTTAATTCCCCCATCGGCAATCACGGGAATGTCAAACTTCCGGGCAACTCCAACAGACACCATAATGGCGGAAATCTGAGGAACGCCTATCCCGGCAATGACCCTGGTGGTACAAATCGACCCTGGCCCGACCCCAACCTTAATCGCATCCGCACCGGCCTTTATCAAATCTTCCGTTGCCTCCTCCGTAGCGACATTCCCCGCAATGAGCTGACAATCCGGAAAGTTCCGTTTTGTATCGCTGATCGCTTCCATTACATTCTTGGTATGCCCGTGGGCCGTATCGATAACCAAGACATCTGCTCCTGCCTTCAGTAAAGCCTCAGCCCTCGCCTCCCTATCCTCCCCGGGTCCGATAGCTGCTCCAACGCGCAAACGTCCCAGCTCGTCCTTACACGAATTGGGGTATTTCCTGATCTTTTCGATATCCTTAATGGTAATCAGCCCCCTGAGGTTATTCCCTTCATCCACGACGAGGAGCTTTTCAATACGATTCTTATGAAGCAAAGCCTTCGACTGTTCTAATGTTGTCCCTTCAGGAACGGTGATGAGGTTATCCTTGGTCATTACCGAGGAAATCTTTTCATCTAATTGGGTCACAAACCTTAGATCCCGATTCGTCAATATTCCGACCAGTTTCCCGTTCTTGGTGATGGGGACACCGGAAATGCGGTATTTCCTCATGACTTCCTGGGCTTCGTATATCTTTTGATCCGGGTTCATGGTAATGGGATCCCTGATCATACCGCTTTCCGATTTCTTCACCTTATCCACTTCTATGGCCTGGGCCTCGACAGGAAGGTTTCGGTGGATAATCCCAATACCCCCCTCTCGCGCCATACTGATTCCCGTATTGCCTTCGGTAACGGTATCCATTGCTGCGCTCAAGAGAGGAATGTTCAGGGTAATGCCATTGGTCAAAATGGTGCTGGTATCAACGTCCTTCGGAACCACATCCGACTTGGCGGGCACGAGTAGGACATCATCAAAGGTCAGACATTCTTGAAGAGTTTCTTCTAACATGATTACTCCTTAATGAAATCGTATGAGATACAACAATAGATTCTTCCCCTGGGAGCCATTTCCGAGGAAACGGCTCTCTGATGACGATAGAAGATAAATGGAGAAATGAGATGGAAGGATTTTGTTAGGTAATAGCAGAGCATTCTCCTTTTGTCAATTGGGAGTCTAAGCGCCGCCGATTTCCACCCCTCGAATCGGATTCGCATCCTTCCAGAGCATCCCCTCTATTCTTGATAAGAGCGTATCCAGATTTCTCCCCTGAAGGGCCGAAATGGAAATGGCATTGAATCGCCGGCAGGACTGGCGAATGACGCTTGAATTTACCTTATCCTCCTTATTGAAGACCAAAAGCCCCGGAATTCTTTTCAGTTCCAGTTCACATAGGATCGTCTCAACGGCATGGATATGCTCTTCGAAGCCTGGATTACTGAGATCAGCGAGGTGTATAAGAAGATCGGAATCTTTTAATTCATCGAGAGTGGCCCGAAAGGCCCCCATCAGATCCTTGGGCAAATCCCTTATGAATCCCACGGTATCCGAAATAATCACTTCCCGATCCCTTGGAAAACGGAGCCTCCGAGTCGCGGTGTCCAGGGTGGCAAAGAGCTTCTCCTCGACGTTTACGCGACTTCTTGTCAATGCATTAAAGAGGGTGGATTTCCCGGCATTTGTATAACCAACGATGGAGATGATGGGAATCCCTCGATTTATTCTCCTTTCCCTCCTCTGTTCCTTCTCCCTGCCCAAGTTTTGGAGTTCTTTCTCCAAACGGGTAATCTTATCCCTCACCCGTCTCCGATTTATCTCGAGTTTTGTCTCTCCTGGACCACGCCCCCCAATCCCCCCAGTTAAACGGGACATGGCCGTATTTTTGGTCGTGAGCCTCGGTAATAGGTATCGCAGCTGAGCTAATTCAACCTGGACTTTCCCGTCCCGGCTATGGGCCCTTTGGGCAAATATATCCAAAATCAGCTGTGTCCGGTCGATCACCCTCAGCTCCGTAAAATCGCTAATAGAGGCCATCTGGGCGGGAGATAGATCCCTATTGAAGATGATGAGGTCCACTCCCAATTGCATGCATCGGATGGTGATCTCGGTCAGTTTACCCCTTCCAATGAGAAGTCTAGGATGTAATCTCTTTGGACGCTGAATCACAGAATCCACAGTCACCCCACCGCTGGTCTTCACCAATTCCTTTAACTCCTGGATGGATTCCTCGATGTCCCGCTGATTTGAATCCGCCACGGTAACTAAAAGGGCATTTTCCTTCCCCTCTTGTAGGGTTTTAGAACGCTGAGTTCGCTCAAATTCATCTTCCAGGGATTGAATGTATTCGAGGAAATCGATATCCAACCCCCATGGACGATGAGGTGAGAGGAGTTCCCATTTTTTCTCCGTTGTATTCTCCGGAAGCAGGTGTCCCAAGTAAATACGACCGGGTAGTCCAGAACCATCAACGGACAAAGCGCCCATCATGTCAAATCTCAAAAGGGCAAGGTCAGTGATGTCGTCTTGGGTAAGGGGTTCATCCCGTAGATGGGTGTGGATGCACCTGAGTCCCCGAAGCCTCAATACCCCCCTCCTATGCCTTGGCAGGGGTGGAATGACAATCCCTTGATGATCTCCTACAATGACGTATTCGATAATGCCCTTGCGGTTGACCAAAATCCCTACTTGTCGTTTGATCTCCTGGGAAATCTCAGAGAGATACCTGGCTATTTCGGAGTTGATGACCTTTTGGGGGGGGATCCTTCTTCGATATATACGCTCTAATCTCTTTACCTGGTTGGACTTAAGGCCTGTTAAGTGACCGAAGACCCTTTTGATGGCAGTCGCTCCCTAAATCCCTTTCCGTGTCGATAGAATTATACCACAAAGGGAATAATAATCAAAAAAACAATGGGAATCCTTCCAGGTATCTCGATTCACAACTTCGTAGCCGCGCTTCTATAGACCTTGGTAGAGCCCTCAAGCCTGAGCTCAGACCAGGAGGGGCAATCGAGGCCCTCGCCCAATGAGTGTTGAGCGCGAAAATAGTAACCAACACACCTCAATAGGGGAGCAGGAAACTGAGTTTCTCGAGATATCTATGTTCCGAGACTCTACGTGAGAGGGAAAATCCCCGACTGCAATGTGTTTTCGTGATTGAACCTGGGCCATAATTCTTACCGTCCGAGGCTTACACCAGGATATGGGGTTCATCGAAGTTCGTAGGGACGGAGGGAAGGAATGCCTCGTTTCACGGGAGAACTGACCGAAGGTATCATCGGGGGCTGCCATCGTCCGAGACTTGTCGCACACCCCGAATGGGGGGTTGGGAAAAACGACGCCAGCACCGAGACTGGGACTACTGAGGAAGGCTCCATCCCGCGTTCGGCGACCCGGCTTCCTTTAAAATTTCTCGATTATTTCGCTGATGCGATCCCGCTCAAATACCAGCCAGCTTGGATACAAGCCGCTTGAAGAGTCCAATAGAAACTCAAAGATTTGTGGCTTTCCCTCCCACCCCTCCGGATGGTTTGGCTTTTTCCGTTTAACTTAAAAGTACCCAGGTTGCGGGAACCCCAACCCGCATTACGTAGGATGGCGCACCGGGCAGTCTAAATTTAGTACCCGGGCCACAAGTCCCACCAATCCCCGGCTCTATTTTCTGATGGCTCCCGCTTCCTAACTGCCTTGTCATCATATATGGACAAAAAATGAAAACCTTATTTCAGATGATTCCCAGGTATTCCGTTTATGAATGACGTTTCCTTTTTTCGCCCGATATCTTCAGATGCTTATGATTCCATGCTTTTGCGATAAATTCTCTAATTACAAAAATCTCGGCCAAACTTAGATGTGCTTTAAATTTCTATCATTTTCTCACAATTTTTAAAATTTTTCGGTCTAGAGATGGGATTGAGTAGACCAAGAACGGATTGGGGGAACACGGCAACAAAGATTGATACGAGGAATAGGATAGGCCTCAAGGCTTCAAATGTGCCCTGAGATGACTCTCTTTTGAAATTTAGTTATTATTTTACCGTCACGCAGGTGCAGTCAGCCAGGTGGCATACTTTATGCGAAACGCTCCCAAGCATGAGCATTTCTGCCTTGCCCGCTCCATGACTTCCCATAACAATCATATCGACGCTGTTTTTCCTTGCAAAATTTATGATCTCTTGGGCCGGATTTCCTTGAAGTATTGTCGTCTGATAACTCTCTACGCCATTTTTCTTGATCTCCCCTTTTGCCTCCTCAATGATTTCCTTGGCAACCTTTTGCTGACTATCTTCTATTTTTTGAACATCGTATCCCTCGAGCATAGTAGGCAGTGGAAAGACCACATGGATGAGATACACCATAGCTTTGTACTTCAAGGCAATATCGGAAGCAAACTCAATGGCCTTTCTAGCATGGTCCGAACCATCCGTGGCAACGAGGATTTTTTTAAGCATGCATTATCCTCCTTCTCTGAAATTCTTGCCGCTCATTGTGTCAGACCTCACACCACAAAGCGTCAAAAAGAGTTCTCGGCTAATTAAAACAAATCCTCAAAGAAAGTCAATGAATATGTGTTTTGAGTTTCGCGAGTTTTTTGGGGGACTCCGTTGTTTCTGAGCGTAATCTGCCGGAGAAGTCGGGTACCCATCGAGGGTGAGCAGAGCTTGTCCTGAGCGGAGCCGAAGGGAAGGGGAAAGCCGGCCCTTTAGAGGCCGGAAGGGGTAAATATTCCCCGGGACCCCGAAAGGGTCACTTCGGAGGTATTGAAGCGAAGAAACAGCGGAGTCACGTGCTGAAATTTCTTTTTCCCATAAAATCAAATACTTATAAAAACATTTGCATTAAAACCCAGGAAGCTCCAGATATGTGAGGTTGTGAGATTGCGATTGTTTTTTTGATTCTGGGTTCATGTAGTTCTCAGACCGAATTAAACAGAATACGCAGACTGGGTGTTTAACTCAGCCAATGTTTGAATATATTTTCGACCGGGAAAGGAGACATTTGAGCTCCACTTGCCAAGGGTATTCTTTTGAGATACCATGGAAATCCATCCATAAGAGGAAAGGAGGAATGGATGAGTTTGAGAAAGAGGCTGAAGGAAACCAGAGCGAAATATCCCGACGTGGATGTCTTTATTCGCCGGAACACCATTTACATAGATGGGATCCCAGAGGAGGAATTCGCCGAACAATCACTCAGTTCTCTTTATTTCCTGCCCAGAGATGAGTTCGTCATCACCTATGCATTGGGAGAACCTCCTGAATTGATTCGGAAAAAGGGGATGGCGGACGTGGACATCCCGGTCGAGGAGGAAAGACGAGAACGGGGATAAGGAAAAAGCGTCTCGGACCTCATGTAGCTCCTGATCCCGCCATCACCGTACCCGTGAGAAATGCCCATGACCTATGATCCGGTTACAAGGCATAAGAACATTGAAAAGAAGGTGGCTAGGGGGGAACTCCGCAAATACTATCGATTCCGAACGGATAGATGGTATGGAGGTATAGCCACCGGTGACTGCGTGGGATGTGGTCTGCTGTGCAAGTTTTGCTGGGTCAGGGATCCCATTCTCTTTGCCCCCCAGAGGGAAGGACATTTTTATCATCCCCATGAGGTCGCTCAGAAGCTTCTCGCAAAAGCTCGAAAGAAAGGCATCAAGCAATTGAGGCTCAGTGGCGGGGAACCCACCATTGGAAAATCCCACCTCCTTCGATTGCTCGATAATCTCCGCTGGAAAGGGCATCTCTTCATCCTTGAGACAAACGGTATCTTAATTGGTGCAAACAAGAGCTATGCCCGAGACCTGTCTGCTTTCCCCTTCCTCCACGTAAGGGTTTCCATCAAAGGTTGTGACCAGGATGAATTTACCTCGCTTACTAACTCCAAGGGCGAGGGATTTGAACTTCAACTGCGAGCCCTTGAGAACCTGTCCGATGCCGGTGTAAGCTGTAATCCCGCGGTTATGACGTCATTCTCCTCCCCTAGAAAACTGGAAAGGCTGAGAAGGCGAATCTTTGCAATGATGCCGGCCCTGATGGAGGAATTCGAAGAAGAGGAGCTGATCCTCTATCCCCATGTCTTGAAACGCTTAAACCGATTCAACCTGAGCTATCGGGCAGCCTTTCAACCCGGCGGTCTACCGCCCGAAACCCAATGAGGAATTGGCCGATTGCCAATCGGCAGCGGAGCTCTCTCGGTTGACCTGAATCCAGCCGGGGAATTGGGATGGAGAGCAACAAGGTCACTTCTTGCTGAAGACCTTCAGCAGAAATCCCTTTCAGGGTCAGTATCCGATGATAGCGGTGAGCGCCGATATACCGCCGATGAAAATGGAAAGTGGCTTCCAGAATCCTGACAGAAAAAACCCGGAAAAGATGAGAACAATGCCGAGGACAGCCCGGAGGATTCCCTCACCCCTACCCACATTCTTCCCGAAAGCCATATATCCCTCCTGACCAATCCAAGCTATGGGATAGTTTTCTGAGTCAGGATATTGAGCGTCGTCCACATCTCCTCGGAGGTTTTACAGGCCAGCAGTTTCTTGCGCGCGCTATCTTCCCGAAATGCCCCAATCAAACCCGAAAGAAGTTGCAGGTAGAATACGCTGGCCGCCGAGGGAATAACGATGAAGAAGATAATGCGGGTTAACCTGGCCTTGGAACGATCAAACCTCAATCCTTCCTTCTTCAATCCCAGGGAAAAAGTCAATCCCCCACCTTCTACGCCACGAACGTGGGGAAATGCGAGGCCATGCTCCAAGGCGGTTGATATTATTGATTCTCGTCGAAGAGCGGCTCCTAATAGGTTCTCTGGATTTTCTACAAACTCCTTGGCGGCCATCAATTGGATCAACCCGGAGATGGCATCATCCCGATCTTCTGCCTCAATTCGGGGGAGCATCAGTTCTTTGGATGAGAATCGTGCAACTCCGACTTTTGGCCTTCCAGTCTTATCGAAACGTCTTCTCAGTTGTCGCGGCGCTCCCTCAAGGTGATACAGGACTCTTTGGCAATTTGGGCATTGTTGAATCCCCTTTCCGGTTTGAATTTCCGCCGCCAGCGAAGTCGGCAAGGAGATACCGCAACCGGAACACGTTCCATGAGCCTCGGGAACAACTGCTGCTTGATGACGTTTCTGCAATCCTCGATACAGGGCTGCGATTTCCTGGGGAAGGTTTTCCATCAATGCCGTAACGGAGCTTTCGAGATCCGTCAAGCGGAGTTTGGGGACCAACGTACGCTGCTCTGCAAGGACGAAATTGAGTTCCTGCAACTGAATCAATTGATTCAAAATGCGGTCCATAAGGGTGCTATATCCAATTCCCTGTGATCATGAATATGATTTCTTAAGGACCAAAACCGCCTGGAGATCCAAACCTCCAGGACAAATCCCTTTCAACAGCGATCTCCGTGCCTGTTTCCCCCTTCCCATACTCCTCCATTGCGAGAAGAAAGTCAAGGTCTTTCGAATCATATTGGGTGCTTATTCTCGGGGACTCACCCTGGAATGGGTCTGTACTGAAAAGACTCTTGGGACGGGAATGCAGGCAGTCTCCAGAAAAGTGATTTCTCACGTAGTGGTTCGTAGAACCCAGTTTTGAGAATGGTCCACAGGCCCTTCCCGGAAACCCGAGGGAAAACGACCAGAGTTGGAGGTTAATTCGGTCCAATCTGGGTATCAAAGTATCTATTGAGGGCCCGAAGATATACGTGCCTGGAAACTATTTTGCGAGCCGCCTCCTGGCGCGTCTTCCCCGAAAGGATACCATTTTCCACCAGCTCCTTTCCAGCTTTTTCAAAGGCCTCCATGACACTCCCAATGGCATCGCTGCCCACTTTCTTCATATCCAAGCTATAAACCGCGGGGCGAAGGATCTCTCCCAGATACTCCATTTTGAGGTTCTTTGCGACCCGCTTGACATGAAGGATCAGCGGGTCGAAGTTGTCCATCTCGTGGAAAGCACACACGCTGATGAGAAAAATCTTGCCACAGAACTTTCCCTTCACCACATGGCGGAAATGTCCATCACGGATCTCATAATGGGGATCTAACAAGGGAAGGAGGCGATCAAGGAAATGCTTGCACTGACCCGTCATCCCGTCCACATAAACCGGGGTCGCCAACATCATGAGATCCGTCCTTTTGATCTTCTCAATCAGTTCCGCCATATCATCTCTTTGAACACACGTGCCCGGAGTCTTAATCCAACAGGTGAAACATCCGGCACACTCGCTGATCTTCTTCTCTTGGAGAAATACAACCTCCGTAATAGCCCCCGCTTTTTCGGCACCCTTCAAGAGTTTCTCCAGTAGGAGATAGGTCTTTCCCTTTTTCATACTCGGGCTACCGTGAATGGCAAGGATATGCATCGGCCCCTCCATAACAGCAATATTTTTTCGCAAAACCACCCTTATGTCTGAAAATCATTTACAGAAATACCCCCCAAGGATCGGCAAGCCGCGAATTCGAAGGGTTAATCCTGAGGGCGCTGACGTTCATAGAGAGCTTTCCTGGGAATATTGCGGGAGGAACATTCCTCAAAGACAGCCATACTCCGGGCTTCCTCCTGTCCATTTTTTCACAACCCATGAAAAAAAAATTCGAGGGCCAGCCATCTTATTTCTTAAATTCATCCCACGGATAGTCGATAAGTTCTAACAGCACCCCGTTGACGTCTTTGGGATGAATAAACGCGAATTCGCAATTCCTGAATGGCCTCGCGCCGCCTATGAAAGTGTAACCGTTGGCCTTCAACTCTTCCATAGCCTCTCGGGTATTATGCACATTCAACCCGATGAGCATAATGCCCTCTCCCCTCTTTTCGATAAACTTTGCAACCTCACCATCAGGGCTTGTGGATTCCATCAACTCAAATCCTACATCGCCCAGCCAGTACCTCGCTACCCTGATTTTTTCGAGTTCATCAACGTAGGGATCGTCGGGTTTGGATTTCCCCAGAATTGGTTCCCAGTTCTTCCTCGCTGCTTCAAGGTTCTTCACCGCAACGCAGATGTGGTCAATCTTATTCACCTTCATGGGACACCTCCTTTTTTTTACAGCACCTCCGAGCTCCCCATTCATGATAAGGGGAATCCATTTGCACAAGCACCAACTCGAGGTGTCTCTGATTATATCGGTCGAGGAGTTCAAGTCAAGGAAAATCGGGCCTTTCAGTTCAAGAAGTCTGCTATGGGAATTACTGTTCAGCTGTGAACTGCGGAAAAAGGGCTCTGAGAAAAGGGGCCATCATTCCAGCCTATATTTCCCGGCGGGTAGTCCAGGGCCAAATGCTCTTCCTCAGGGGAATTAGAATGACAAGACAGAGCGCACAAGCTGAGCCCACTGCAAGGTAGCCACTCATAGTTACCATGTTGATCTGTTTCAAAAAAACAGAGACCCCCACGACCAAAACCAACAGGCCAAAAAGTATCTTTATCCTCATCCCCGTCACATATCTGGTCGCGTAAACCCCCAATTGCACTCCGAAAAGCGAACCGGCAAGAATTATCAACGCCGCTATCCATACCACGCTTCCCGTAAGACCATAAACGGCAGTTCCATAACATGATACGAGAAGTACAATGACCAAAGAGGTCCCGACAGCAGTGATGGTTGGTACCCCGATCCCATAGATTAATAATGGGAGACCGATGACACCACCCCCAATGCCCATAAAGCCCGAAAAGAAGCCGATAAGAATGCCGGAGGCAATGATCACCCAAATTGAAATAGAATGGATTCCGGAACGAGGGAGCGAAATCTTTGGAGGAATCCCTATCCGATGAACAGAGCCTGTCGGGACAAACGTTCTCTCCTTCGTTGTCGTCATTTCACCTCGTTGCTCATCTTGCTTCATTTTCCAATAGTGATAATATTCCTTCAGCATCAAAATGGAGATTAAAACGAGGAGCACGATATAGACCACCCTCACATATGTTCCTGCAAGGCCTAGCTTCTCTAGATACAATACAAGTCTCTTTCCTAGTTCCACTCCTCCAGTGCTTAACAGCCCCACGGCGATCCCTAATCTGAGATCCACGTTACCAAGTCTCTGGTGTCTCATGGCAGCGAAAAGGGTGTTGCCCACAAGGGTAAAAAACCCCGTCCCGATGGCATGAACCATCGGAAAACCCAAAATATTCAGGGTAGGCGTCAGCAAGAAGCCACCACCTACCCCAAAAAAACCTGTCAAGACTCCAAGGACTAAGCCCAGAAGAAACAATACAAACGGATTAATCATATTAGCTACAGTAAGGTCTACTCCTAACGCCAGGCGCACGTCGTGATAGGCTTCTGCTAGGCCTTGCTGGACGAGCACGCCCCTGATGAAAGTTAGCCCTAAGAATTACCGTGCGTTTCTTTTCCGCATCAAACTCGTGAGATTTTGGTACCTTTGCTATTCTACAGAATTATCATATCCCCCCGCAAGGCGGGCATGACTCATCAGAGCCGAATAATACGCATCTGGATGTCCCCTCCCCCTTTTCATAGACCCATGGGCTTTGCTGAATAAGGAATCTTAATTGCTCGCATGTCAACAGGTTGACCACATCCGTTATGTATTCCGTCCTCAATATCCTTCAAAGAGACCCCCTGAACCTAGCCCTGGAGACCAAAGGCTCATGTGTACGGGGGGTGACCCAAGCCTTCCCTCGATTGACAAAGAATATCTTCACTACTATATTGGAAAGATTGATTCATCAGAGGACCCATCTCTTGGATTTTGTCTCGAATTTTTTGGTGAAGGTATTTCTCGGGAAACCCATGGAACCACTCACCATGGATGTTAGGGCCCGGTATGGGTTTTTTCAGGGCGTCGTGAGTATCATCGGGAATACTGCTCTAGCTCTTTTGAAATTACTTTTCGGGTGGATGACTAACAGCATCGCCTTGATGGCGGACGCTTTTCATACGGGATCCGACGTCCTCACGTCAGCAATTGTGGTGATTGGGTTTTGGACGGCAAAAAAACCGGCGGATATGGAGCACCCGTATGGTCATGGAAGGATCGAGCCCATTGCGACTTTGATCATATCCCTTCTCCTCATCTGGGTAGGGATTGAGTTCGCCCATGCGTCATACGATCGACTCAGTGAGCCCCATATCGTCAAATGGAGTGTCGTTGCCTTCGGCCTGATGATATTTTCTGCAGTGGCAAAGGAATGGATGGCACGACTCGCCTTGGCCATTGGCAAGCTGGTTCAATCCGACATGCTGAAGGGCGATGCATGGCATCACAGAAGCGATGCGATTGCGTCAGCCCTGGTGGCCTTTTCCATGATTGCCACCTATTTTGGCTACAAGAGAATCGATTCATTTTTCGGGATTGGTGTCGCCGTTCTGATTATTTATACCGGATTTGACCTGCTCCGTTCCATGATTAGTGTTCTGGTGGGAAAAGCCCCAAGCAAGGATCTGATCAATCGCATTGTAAGGGCAGCCATGTCTGTCGATGGTGTGCAGCAAATTCATGACATTAATGTCCACGAATACGGCAACCACAAGGTGATTTCACTCCACATTCTCATTCCAGGCGCAATGGATACCCTTCGTTCCCATCATCTTGCCCAGTTGGTCGAAAATGCCGTCTCTGATTCGCTCAACGCTTCAACCGTTGTCCACGTGGATCCTTCTGTGTCAACTCAGCCGATACCAGAAGGCCGAATAGCGGAAGATGAGTTGACGCGTATTGTCATCCGAAATCCCTCCGTTAAAAGTTTTCACAGCCTGACAGTCTCCAATATTCGGGGAATGCCCGTCATTAACCTTCACCTCGTTATCGACGGCGACTTGACATTGGAGACGTCTCACGATATTGGACACCGCATTGTCGATGAATTGAAGGAACGCCTTGGGGATTGTGAGGTCAACCTCCACATAGAGCCAAAATAGAAGCCCTGGTTATTAAGCTAAGACGTTGTTTGTCGAGACCTCATCCCTCAATTTCCTGACGATGGGGCACCAACGGAGCTGCTATAATTCGATGAACTCGTTCGAACACCTCGCAAAAAGCGCAACAGAGAACATTCTGAAAGAAACGGTCTGAGGGTTGCACAGAGGGACCTCACGCAAAAACCTTCCTGCGAGCCTTTAAGCATATCGTTATCCCTCCGAACCTCAACTGCCGGGTCGGTTTGTTAACCCACCAACCTCTAAACGTCCCGATAGCTCCGAATCCCCGTGTTATGAAACTCTCCTCCCTTAG
Organism: uncultured Syntrophobacterales bacterium; assembly: GCA_964346945.1. Taxonomy (GTDB): domain Bacteria; phylum Desulfobacterota; class BSN033; order WVXP01. The sequence continues at coordinate 10,644 of CAYFXL010000029.1, read as the reverse complement.
TGCCCTCTTTCAAGACCTCACCTCGATGGGTGTGGCTCGGTTTCCAGCAGACTGTTGGCCTATTTCTTGCTGAATACCATCGGAATGGGTTTCTCCTTATGGGCCCTCTCAAAAGGCTTATGAGCATGGCTTATTTAAACCCCCTATACAAGAAACCTAAGGGTACTGTGGCCACATCGATGAGGAATTTAGGATAACTCCTTTTGGTGGTCCCCTATTTTTTGCTTTTACCCTGAGGATGTATTTGATACAATGAGAAAACGTCTTCAAGAGGATATTCCTACGACATAATCATTAACTGATGTTTACGGGTACATGATTGTGAAGGTATTACGTTAAATAACAGTGAAGGCCATTGCTCATCATGAAAGAAATCCATCCTCATTTTTCGAGCATCGCACAGCGATACAAAGACTTAAGAACAACCGATGTGGAACCAATCTTATTTGTTAAAAAGAAACTGCAAGATTTGAATAAAATCGAAGCTGCAGATGTTGGTTGTGGGGTTGGGAGATATGCTTTAAAGTTGTTCCATCATTTAGGAGAGCGGCTTCATCTCACTTGCATTGATCATAATAGGAGGATGTTGAATGAACTTAGTAAGAATTTTCGAGAACACAGAATAGAGAACTTTAAAACAATAAATGCATCGGCAGTAGCTTTACCATTAGCGAGCAATTTTTTGGACGCCATAATCACTTTCAATGCCATACATCATTTCAAATGCCTAGATTTTCTCAAAGAGACAGCTCGCGTTTTAAGGGGAAATGGGTACTCGTTTATTTACACTCGGCTACGAAGCCAGAACAAGGGAACTATTTGGGGAAGATTTTTTCCTGGATTCCATGAAAAAGAAAAACGGCTCTATGAATTGAGCGAGTTGAAGGAAATGGTACGTAAAATACCGCGTCTAAAGATAGAATTCATTGAATACTTCAAATATAAACGCATGGCTACCTTAGAGTGGCTCACAACACAAGCTACACATCATCACTATTCTACATTTTACCTCTATGATGAAATGGAATTTGAGGAAGCTTTGAAGAAATTTCAGGGAAATATTGCTCACCATTTCAAGGACCCACGTAATATCATTTGGGATGATGAGAATATCATGCTCACCGTGAGGAAAGACATTCGATGATTGTTTTGTTCCATTTACCTGACGTAAGAAGTCATCCAACACGGTTATCCGGTTACGCTTCACAAAGCCCAACAAGTTTTTGCGACCTTCGGTACAGACCTTACCAGAGGTTAAAAAATGAAAATTTTTAATAGAAACTTTTTTATTGGATTGGTAGCAGGGCTAATCCTGACGATCTTAATGCTCATTGGTGGAGGCTACGTCCTTATGCGGTCATTCACATCAAGGACCGGCGAAAAACTTGAGTCGATACTTCACCCCCCGCCCTTCCCCACTCAAACAAGGATGGACTACAACTGGCGTATTCAAGGACTTGATGGCAAAGAACTCGATGTTGGCAAAAGCAAAGGAAAGGTTATCTTTCTCAATTTCTGGGCGACGTGGTGTCCTCCCTGTGTGGCCGAAATGTCAAGCATCCAACGCCTCTATGACGAGATCAAGAGCGAAGGCATCGATTTCATTTGTGTATCAGACGAGAACAGAACAAAAGTGAGCAAATTCGTAAAGGAAAAAGGATTTACTTTCCCGATCTATACCCTTCTTAGTGATCAACCTCAAGTTCTCAGGACCCGGGGAATCCCGGCAACATTCATCATTTCTCAAGATGGCCAAATAGTTTTTAAACATGTAGGGGCCGCAAGGTGGGACCATAAGACGAGCATTGATTTTATGAAGAAGCTTATGTAGTCAAATCCCTAAGTCCCCGTAATACCAGAACGGCAGCTCATTGTCTTTGGGCGAGCCACCTTCAGCGGCTTGATCAATCCGGGAAACATGAGGGGCTATATGACCGTTCAAAAAAGAGGTTCAGAAGATGCGTGAAGCGATAACGATAACAGCAGTGTTAATTCTTGCAACCCCTTTAGCTCTCTCCCGAGATTTGAAATCGCCCTATGCGGGTCAAGAAAAACGGGAGATTAAATCACTCTCCGCAGAAGAGATTCAGGAATATTTATCGGGAGAGGGTATGGGCTTAGCGAAAGCAGGTGAATTGAACCACTATCCAGGACCCAAGCATGTTTTGGACTTGGCTAAGGAATTGTATCTTTCAAAAAAACAGTTATCTGAGACGGAGGAGATTTATAACAGAATGCATAGAGAAGCGGTTCGGCTCGGAAGATTAATTGTTGAGCAGGAAAAGATCCTGGACAGTCTCTTTGCTGAGCGGAAGATTGATAAAACAAAGCTTCAATCTCTCACTGCTGGGATATCTAAGGCTCAAGGCGAACTTCGCTTTATCCACTTGAGAGCTCATTTACAGATGAAAAAGGTTCTCTCACCAAAGCAGATTGAGAAATACGACGCGCTACGGGGGTATAAATCGAGCAAAGGGAAAAATTCACATCACCCTCCTCAGCATAGGCACCATTAAATAAGGAGAGGGGAATACGGCACATAACTAAATCTTTGCTGTTCACTTCGCTCATCCAAGTGCCTTCAGGACTTCCCACGTAAGCAAAAGGTTATACTAACCCCTTTTCTTACGGGCAAAAAGGACATACCTGACATCAAGAAGATGAACCCGATCGTATTCTCCATGAACGACAATAACTACTGGAAAGTCGGGGAACACCTCGCCCGAGCGTGGAATATCGGAAAGGAACTCAAAACGAAGTAGGGGGAGAAAGGGTCACTTTGGCAACAGGTGGTTCTGAACTCACACCTGTTGGTGTTTTTGCCTTCCATGAAGGAACAAATCTCCTGACTGAACTGTCTTAGTTAGATGAGGGAAAAAAAGCAGAAAACAACGGATGAAGACTATGAATTTGTCTCTCTGTGTAAAGAGGGTGATGTCGATGCCTTTGAAGTATTGGTGAGAAAGCATCAGAAGAGGATGCTCAATATTGCGTACAGGATGATTGGGAACTACGAAGAGGCATGCGATATCGTACAGGATACATTTATCTCCGCATATAAAAGTATCAAGAGTTTTAAGGGAGAGGCCAAATTCTCCACATGGCTTTATACGATAGTAATGAATCTTTCGAAAAACCGTCTCAAGCAGTTGAGGACACAACTCCATCGTGAGAAGTTTTCAATAGATGACCCTGCTCTAACCAATAATGGCCAGGTAAGGGGCGCACTCGCCTCGAGTGGACCTTCTGCCCTTGAAACCCTTGAAAGAAGGGATGTACAGCAGAAAGTGCAGCAATGTATAAACTCCCTCGATGAAGAATTCAGAGAAGTACTGATTCTGAGGGATATTCAGGGCTTCTCTTATGACGAGATAAGCGATGTGCTTACAGTACCAGAGGGTACCGTCAAATCAAGGCTTTCCAGGGCAAGGGAAGCTGTCAAGGACTGTTTGAAGAAAGTAATTGGAGATCTATGATATGGAATGCAGTGACATTCAAGAAAAGCTGTCCGCATACATAGAGGACATTATTTCTCACGAAGAAAAAGTGTTTATTGACGGACATTTAAAGGCCTGTCAGAAATGCAGCGGGTCTCTTGCAGACCTGAAGAAAACCCTTGAGTATGTGCAGAATCTCGAAGAAGTGGAGCCTCCTCCATGGCTGACAGGAAAGATTATGGCGAGTGTGAAATCAGAAGTCGTGCCAAAAAGGGGGATATTCCAGAGGTTGTTTTATCCACTCCATATTAAGCTGCCAATTGAGGCTCTTGCCACCATTTTCATAGCAGTGGCAACGATTTATGTCTTCAAAACAACGCAACTGGAGATGGAACGTGCAAAAGCACCCCCGGCAGAGATCACATCACGAATCCCTTCACAAGAGAAAGAAAAAACCTCTGCCCTTGATGAGGGCAAACCCCTGCCTGCAAAGCCTACAGAGGAATTCCCCTTTGCAGAAGAACGAGAAATCTCACCAGGGAAATCCCTAGAGCCACCCAAAGCCCCTGCGAGAGGTGCAAAACGGGACGAGGTTGAACCATCAGCCGGTATCATTGAAAAACGTGAATATAAACACAAAGCCTTATCCCCCGAATTGAGAACAGCACTGGTTGAAAGCGAACGGAAGCGTGTTAGCTTAACAATTAATGTCAAGGACATCGAGACTGCTAGAAGAGAAATTGAGAAGGCTCTTATGAAACTGGGGGGAAAAATAATCAAAAAAGAGTATTTTGAGCAGAGAAACATCATCGCCGCTGAGCTTGATGCCAAAAAGGTGAAGGATTTATTCGAAAAAATAAAGGTCCTTGGAGAGGTGAAAGGAAAGACATTGATTTTAGAGGCCGGGGAGGGTGATATAGATATAAGAATAGAGATTGCAAAGACACCAAGAGGACCTTGATAACGCATTGGCGTAACAGAAGTGGACACATTACTCCATTGAATTTGTTGGAGGCGTAGAGCAAGGAATCTTTTCAGATATGAGAGAGTTATCCAACTTTCTCTTCGAACCGCTCAATGAAAAGGTGGTGCTATCACGAAAGAAAAGGTTATCATCTTCGGCAAGGCCGGCTGACCTTATACGAAACGGGCCAGGGAGGCCTTGGGAAATATCGCAGAATACGTCGATGTCAGATCGGACAGCTTGAAATCGGAGGAGATGTTAACGTATTCGAATGGCGTTCGGGAAGTGCCGGTTATTATTGAGGAAGATAAAGTGACCATCGGTTACGGGGGCACATGAGATGTGTGATTACCGGTAGTATACCGGTACCTTTCTCCTTTTCACCGTAATCGGGATAACTATTTCACGCTAACGGACGTTTTGGTTTCTCCCGTTCAATCCTTGCGTCTTCCTCGTCACAAATAATTCTCCAGGCTGACAAGAATCACACCTTGAAGATGTAATCAGTAACCCTTGCGTACGTTAAAATAACCTCTCAATTTCAGTACCTTCCAATTCCGTCTCAGTATTCGTAACAAAAATTAACGATATCCGGGAACTTTTCGGAAACCTCCTTTGTCTAATGGGCTGAGATCGACCAAAAAACGTCAAAGGAGGTTTGAGATGAAAAAGAATCGTTATTTCACTGTCTTAGTGGTTACCTTCCTGATGGGAGTCGCCAGTAGTACCTTGGCAATTCCGGAAAAGGGTGTCGAAAGGCCTGGGGTTCTTTCAATTACATTGGAAGACCAAAAAGGGGTCGCAGTAACGATCTATAATATCGACCTGGGTCTGGTAAAAGACCAGAGGGAGATAAGACTTTCACAAGGGATAGGGGAGTTGAGGTTCATGGATGTGGCGTCCAAGATAATACCCACAAGCGTCTATATCAGATCCCTCACAGACCCTCAAGGCCTTCAGATCCTCGAACAGAACTACGAGTATGACCTGCTCAACCCCCAAAAGCTCCTCGACAAATATGTGGGTAAAGAGGTGAAATTGTACTATAAAAACCCTTATACAGAGAGGGAGGAGATTATAACGGCCACACTTCTCTCCAATAACGGAGGACCAATATTTAAGATCGGTGACGAGATAACCTTCGGGTATCCCGGAAGGATCATATTTCCCAAGGTCCCGGATAACCTTATCTCAAAACCCACACTTGTTTGGCTCATTGAAAATAATCTATCAAAAACTCAGAAAATAGAGACGTCGTATCTCACAAATGGCATCAACTGGAGGGCCGATTATGTGGTAAAATTGAACGACAAAGACGACAGGGCGGACCTCTCTGGCTGGGTGACTATCAACAATCAGAGTGGGGTAACGTATGAAAATGCAAAACTCAAACTCGTTGCAGGAGATGTAAACAGGGCAAGAGAGGAATGGGAATACAGAGATAAAATGCTTCGGGCAGCCATGAAAGAAGCAAGACCAGCCGAACCACAGTTTAAACAGGAAGAGTTCTTTGAGTATCACATATATACCCTGCAGAGGCCAGCAACGATTAAACAAAATCAGACGAAACAGATCTGTCTTGTAACCGCCGATAACATCCCGGTTAAAAAAGAACTCCTTTACTATGGCGCACGATACTACTACCGGAATCACCATGGTGGGGTGATATCCAACCAGAAGGTCGGTGTATTTGTAGAGCTGGAGAATAAGAAGGAGAATAACCTCGGTATTCCTCTGCCAAAAGGCACGATCAGGGTCTACAAAGATGACAAACAAAGAAGCCTACAATTTGTCGGCGAGGATTCGGTAGACCATACACCAAAGGATGAGAAGGTCAGGATAAAACTCGGTGATGCCTTTGATGTCGTTGGAAGCAGAAAGCAGACGAACTGGAGAAAGATTGCCTATGATACGTACGAAGCGAGCTTTGAGATCTCCCTGAGAAATCACAAGGAGGAGGATGTTTTTGTGAAGGTTGTTGAGCCGATACCGGGAGATTGGGTGATGCTCAGTTCATCCCATGAATATTCAAAGACAGAGGCTTTTACTGCTGAGTTCAACATTCGAGTCCCGAGAGACAAGGAGACGAAGTTGACATACAGTGTGAGGATCAGATTCTAGGTGATCGAAGGGGAACGGTCCACAGCGATCAAGGTCGTTGCCCGTCCCCCCGGTCACGCCAGCTTTCCTTTTTGGGCCTACCAGATCCAGGGTGTAGAAGTAATAATGATACGGTGGGGGATCCGTACCCCAGTTCTTCATGGCATGTAATTTAGAATATTTCCTTAAGAGCGTGGGCGGCTGTGTAAACGCTCCCTACCCCACTAATGTATTGGGCAACTCTTAAGGTTTCCGTGATCTCTTCTTTTGTAGCGCCAACCCCTCTTGCTGCCTGAGCTAAGGCCCTCACACCCTCAATAGTTCCGTGAGATGCATCCAAAGCCATCGCGATGAGAAGTTTAAACTTCTTCGGCAAGGCACCGTCGGCGAGAGCGAGCTCACGGGTGTTTCCAACGAGTCTGAGAAGTTCCGGATCGAGCTTCTCAAAAATCTTCAAGGGATCTCCAGCCATTTCATCTCCCTCCTCCCTCACTATTGAGTGCGGTATTGTATCATTATTCCGCCTGAAGTTCATGCCATGCACAATAGCATAGTCAAGAAAGAAGTCAATTGGCGATGTTTGCACATTCTCAGGGATTCTCGGTTATCGAGAATTTGCCTTTTCAAATCTGCTGATATTCCGGTTTCGCGGGATATCCAATGAGTATCCATGGTATAATCCAAAATGATCGATTGAGAAATTGGCATCCTTCCCGTTCAGATCACCCTCGTTACCTTGTCTTTCTGCGGGAGGCGCAAAAATGAAGAAAGAGATAACCGCCCTGATCATTTCAATTCCGATGATATTTGCGGCAATTCGCGTGGCGTCATCAGCTCCTTTTGACCATTCTCAATTTGACCTTGTACTCAAACTGTACGTTGATGAGGAGGGCCTGGTAGATTACAATGGCATCGCTCAAGACCGGCGTTTCTCAGAGTATATGAAATCACTTGAGTCAGCAAACGTCGAGGACCTGTCACGGGATGGTCAACTCGCCTTCTGGATCAATGCCTACAATGCGGTCACCATTGACAAGGTGATCAAGAAGAAGCCGAAAGAGAGTGTCCGGGAGACCATTATCCCGGGCGTCTGGACTTCAAAAAAATTCTTTCGCTCCCGAGAACATACCGTGGCCAACGGACTTTTGAGCCAGGACGATATTGAAGAGATTCTGCGGATGAAGTTCAAAGACCCGCGGGTCCATTTTGCGATCATCTGTGCCTCCTCGAGTTGCCCCAAGCTCCCGAGAATTGCTTACACAGAACGGAATGTTGGGGCCCGGTTGGAAGAAGAGACGCGAGAATATTTGAATTCAGAACGGGGCATCCGGATAGACCGCACGAGAAACACCCTCTATCTGTCCCGAATATTCGACTGGTACGAAGAGGATTTTATTCAAAAATCCGGTTCTGTTGCGAATTTTATACGGCCCTACCTGAAAAGAGAAGTTGTTTCCTTTCTCGATCGGAAGCCAAAGATGAAATTTCTGGGATACAACTGGGCCTTGAATGCCCAGAAACCCCTGAGATAAAGGGTGAGCCAATCTCGCTTTATCAAGAGGCTTTTTCGGGGAAAATCGAATAAATGGACGACATCGGGAAGCCTGGCCAGGAAAAAAGATCCCACGGGGCAAAATTAGTTGTTGGCTCTCTCGAAATCCCCTTTCTGATGGTTTCTCCAAAGCAGGGAGGTTTCACCGTTCCTTGAATGTCACGGCCTCCGTGACACAGTATCATATTTGACATTCAACTCGTGTCCCGGCTATGCATACCTCTTGGAGGTGAATCATGCTCCCCAAGATTCGGATGCCAGGGAAAAGCTACCGGGGACCAACACTGCCTTTGACTACGCAGGAGACCGAGCTCCGGGATGCTCTCCGGCGGGACGTAGAGAAACTCGCAGGTGAGATCGGAGAGCGGAACGTCTGGCGGTACCGAGCCCTCGCCGCCGCGGCTGATTTCCTCGAGGTCTCCCTCGGAAAGTCCGGGTACGAAGTTTGCCGCCAGGGATTCGAGGCAGCAGGAGTGACCTGCTACAACATCGAAGTAGAGATTCAAGGAGCGGACCGAGCGGATGAGATCGTCATCATCGGTGCTCACTATGATTCCGTGGAGGGGTCCCCGGGTGCAAATGACAATGCCACCGGGGCCGCCGCGGTGATTTCACTGGCCCGGCTCCTCACCGGGGAAAAGAGGTCACGCACCGTGCGCTTTGTTGAGTTTGTGAACGAGGAGCCGCCCTATTTCAGATCCTCCCAGATGGGGAGCGTAGTCTATGCGAAGCATTGCCGCAAACGCGGCGAGAAGATCGTTGCGATGTTCAGCCTTGAGACCATCGGCTACTACTCCGACGAGAAAGGGAGTCAGAACTACCCATTTCCCTTTGGCCTGATCTATCCCTCCACCGGGAACTTCATCGGATTCGTTGGGAACACCCTCTCAGGGGGGGTGGTCCGTGATGTGGTCGCCTCATTCCGCCGCCATACGAAGTTTCCCTCCGAGGGTGGAGCGCTACCGTCCATCATTCCGGGAATAGGCCTTTCGGACCACTGGGCTTTCTGGCAGGAAGGCTATCCAGGGGTCATGGTGACTGACACAGCCCCTTTTCGCTACCCCTACTACCATGCGCGGGACGACACACCCGACAAAGTTCAATACGACCGCTTGGCGAAGGTGGTGGCTGGTCTAGGGAGGGTCATCGCTGACATCGCAGGCTGATCGAACAACAATGAAATTCTATCTTACGGAACATCAAGGCCCTGGCTAACCCGCTAGGGCCTTTATTTTCAGCTACTTAGCGAAGGCTGTATAAACCCATACAAACACATATTAAGGATTTTTGGCACGTGTTTGGCACGTAAGAATTGACATGAACCTTCGTTTTATCCTATTTTCTTAACATGTCAAAGCAGAAAACCTTCTCATTCAGGATAACTGAAAAGCAATACCAAGCCCTACTAGAGAGAGCAGAAAGCCAGGAAAGATCAGTTGGTGATGTAATCAGAGATGCCGTAGATGCCTATCTTAGGCCTGAGGGTCCCGAAACCCTACGAGAAAAGCAAATTGAGCTTTTTGACCGTCTTACGAGGGATCAACATACTGTGGTTGAAAAGCTAGGGAAAATAGTGGACTTATTGGCGAACATAAGCAATTCCCTACCCAGAAAAGAGCCTCAGGGTGATTAGATCATTTAACTCGATGACTCTTCACTAATAATTCCCCTCTCAAACAGCAGTTCCCGCAATGCTGCAATCTCCAGCATATTCGAGATGGTATTAGCTATTCCTCTGAGTTAAGGGGTGAATTGTCTGCCTAAACTGGAGTTTATCAGGTTCGACTTTGAGGATCTTGGCTATTCTCCGAACAACTCTGATAGGAACCCGCCTATGACCGTTCTCATAAAGACTAACCATTGTGGGTGAGATGCCAATTTTGCTTGCTATATCCGCTTGAGTAATACCAAGCTTCATTCTCAGTTGTCTCATCCTAGGGAGACTGCTGTCCTTTGAGTCTTCGCAATATGTACCTTCAGCGACAATCTCTTGGACCTCACGAGGCAATTTCCCTCCCGATATTTCGTAAAACTGTCTCACTATTTCCCAATCATATCCATCAAACCAGGAAACTCCTTTTTTTGTATGTTCTCCTCTTCTCGCCAATCTCCTTTCGATGAATTGGATCATTAAGGAGGCCCTAGCCCTCTTTTCTCCCGCAAGATAGGGCTCGATATTCCTCAATAGCTTTAGGATATTGTCCATCTTGCTTGTCCCAATTGCAACCAAGGTTTTCTTGGGGCTTTTATAGCGACTACCATTTTCGTGGAAGAGTGGTACTGTCTTTCTCTTATGTATGCGAGGCTCAATTCCTATTTTTTTGAAGAGCTTGAAGGTCTTGTCGACAATCCCTTTATCTATGTTCACTACCCAAACCGACAAGTCTACGCCAATGCCTTTCCATCCTTTCCATGCCTTATGCTTCGCATGCATGGTAATGCTACCTTCCCCTTCAATTATTCCGGCAAGCCAACCTTTCTCCGCCTCGGTCAGCATTTGCTGTCTACTCGGCATTATCTCATCCTTGGACTTTTTTTTCCTTCATCTCTCTATCCAGCTTTTTAAACCTATCGACAAACTCGCCCTCGCT
>CAYFXL010000028.1:0-23423 GCA_964346945.1 uncultured Syntrophobacterales bacterium | reverse complement strand
GGGGGAGATTCAATTCACGAGGGCTTTGTGCAGCTTGGATACTGGGCTCATCTGCGCACGCAAAGGGGGCAGCAGCGGCAAAAGGGAAGGCAGGGCGGGTTTCGCATCTGTGAGAGAGGTACAGGATAAGAGGTGTTGCTGAGGCTCAGAAGATTGTGGAGGAGGAAAACTGGATTCCTCCCTCGTCTCCTTTGGATCTTCACACAACACACATTAACAATGTCCTTGACAAGTTTCAAATTATGGTTTACGATGCGTAAAATTCCAAGAAAGGAGGTGACAGGAGGTCCTTTCATTAATTCCGCGTGCAAAGGGGGTGATAGGGCAAGCATACGACATGTGCTAGCGATGAGTTCAATCTGGTTTCTTTTCAAATCCTTTTTTTGACGGCGTCAATTTGAAAGGAGGATCTAAAGATGAACTCCATTTTTGTGCTTATCTTCTGGGTCGTCATCGTTATTGTCGGCTACTTTGTTTACGCACGGTGGGCGAGTCACAGAGTCTATCAAGCGGATCCGAACAAGGCAACGCCGGCCAAAATGTATATGGACGGCGTTGACTTCATGCCTGCGAAAAAGAACGTTCTCTACGGATTCCAGCTCAACTCCATTGCTGGAGCGGCTCCTATCATCGGCCCGATTGTGGCCCTCCAATGGGGATGGCTGCCGGCCATGCTCTGGTTGGGATTCGGCGTTCTCTTCATCGGTTGGCTCCATGATTATTCCAGCGCAATGGTGTCCATCCGGCATGAGGGCGAGACCTTTGGGGCCATTAGCTATAAGCTCATATCACCTCGGGCACGGGGGATTCTTCTGACCTTTATCTATTTCTACTTGCTGCTGATTGCCGCCGCTTTTGGTCATGTCGTCACGGGGGGCTTGTCTGGGAATGCTGCCCTTCCTTTCCCCATGCTCGTGGTTGTGGGCGTCAGCTTTCTGGTCGGCTATATGATATACAAGGCCAAGGTCAACATCATCGGGACAACCATTCTGGCTATTGTCTTGATCTTCGGGTCCATAGCGCTTGGAAGCTTCCTGCCGATAAAAGCCTCTTACACCGTGATGCTGGTAGCTGTCTGCATCTTCGCCTATTTCAGCGCTGTCCTACCTGTTTGGGCGTTCATCCAGCCGTACAACTACTCCTCGGTCTACGTCGTCTATTTCGGGATTATTGCCGGTGTCCTCGGCATTTTGATTGGTGCCAAGCCCATGACGCTGCCGGCCGTTACCTCATTCAGCATCCCAATGGGACCCATGTGGCCGCTCCTCTTCGTCACCATCGCCTGCGGAGCCATCTCCGGGTGGCACAGCCTGGTCAACAGTACGGCCACTTCCCGACAGATCGAGGCAGAGACTGATGTGAAGCCGGTGTCCGCTGGGGCCATGTTCGCCGAATTTACCATCGGGATCATCGCCCTGATCGTTTGTGCGACGGCCTTTGCGGATAAGGCCGCGTACCTCGGAGCAGTCAAGAACCCTGTCGGCATCTTTACGGCCGGTCTTGGTGGAGCCATGGGCGCCCTGGGAGTCCCCGCTTCATTCGCGAAATCTATGTCGGGGGCTATGATCCTCATTCTAGCCCTGACCGTCCTCAATCTGGTCTTTCGGTTCATGAAAATTGCCACGGTCGAACTCCTGGGAGATAAGATCGGTATCGCCAAGAACCATCACGTGGCCACGATCGCAGCACTCATCATCGCCTTCATCCTGATCAAGACGGGTACCTGGCTCTATATCTGGGTACTATTCGGAGGAGCAAATCAGCTGATGGCCTCTCTGGCCTTGCTCCTGGTCACCCTCTACCTGGTCTCCAAGTCGAGAAACTACAAGATAGCGATCTACCCCATGTTCTTCATGTACGTGACTACGGTGGCGGCGTTGTTCTACGCCTCCTTCTTCAAGCTCCTTCCTCCGGTCTTAACCGGTGCGGTGACGGGGGCAAAGCTCTTCGGGAACTTGCTTTCAGCCGGATGTGGGATCCTCCTCATCATTCTCGCGCTGATTCTGGCCGTGGATGGGTACAAGGCCTTCCAGAAGTTCAAGGCGGAATATGGAAAGGTCCCTGCAGAGGCTGAAGAAGCCAAGGCTTAGCGTGGTTTCAAGTGAAGAGTAAGAGGAGGGGGCTCGTGGCGTGCGGGCCCCCATATCTTTTGATCTTGCATTTGATTTGAATACGTCTTAAAATTACTTGGTCATTGAGGTGCCCAAAGCGGAAACGTCTGGAAGGAACGAACGGGAGTGAGCGGTTTCATTCAAGCGATCAAGGATTTCCTCTATGGATTCCTCCTGCATGGAATGGTATCGGGGGTTTATGGGCGGAAGGCTCAAGTGGAAGATCTTTTTATCCTCTTTACCTTGGGGGAAACGATCGGTGTGCCGGTATTACCGGGATTTTATTCCCTGAGACTCATTCCCTACTACACAGCACGGTTCCCCCACTGGAAGAAGAAAATATTAAAACCGAAAGACCTCCTTGATATTCTCCATGACTGATTGACAAAAAGGAATATACCCATCTTTTTCACAATGGATCGGAGAAGATAACATGGTCGAAGAGAAAAGGTCAGTGCAGGAAAAAGAGAGCCTTGGGAGCAAAATCGTCGGATTTCTCAGGGATTTTACCTATGGCATGGCGACTCACGGCATGACCCGCCAGGCCCTTAAAACCAGATCCAGCATGGAACACTTGTTCATCCTCATTACCATGGGTGACATGCTGGGTGTCCCCGTCCTGCCGCCGTACTACTCACTTCGGCTCTTGCCCTACGTGGTGCCCCAAATCGCCACCTGGAAACGGCGGATGCTCCGCGAAAAGGATCTGATGGATTCCATGTATTAGAAAGGGTCGAAGAGACGAAAAAGGCGAGGCCAATGATCCAATAGGCTCGCCTATTCTTATAAAGGGAACCATCATTTCCATCCCCCGGACAGAGCACCACGGTTAAACTCCGACAGGGTTCCCTCTGACTTCGATAAGGTCCTCAGGAGGTTTCCAATGCTTCTAGCAGAGATGTTCCAGAAATATCCGAACCGGAAATACGTCATGTACGGGGGGAAAGGGGGGTTGGGTAAAACGACCTTCTCCGCCGCGACGGCGTACTGGCTGGCAAAGCAAGGTAAAAAGGTACTCGTCTTCTCGGTGGATCCCCAGGCTTCCCTCAGTGACATCTTCGAACGGGACATTTTCGGGAAGGGGGCCGTTGAGATCATGCCTAACCTCTATGCCCAGGAGATCGACGCTGACCGACGGATCAAGGAATACCAGCAAGAGATCCGGCAGAAGATCATCGACATGTACGGGATGGACAGGATCCCTGATGAGATCGAGCATTACATTGAGGCAGCTTCTGCCGAACCAGCCATGGAGGAGAGCGCCATATTCGATGCCGTGGTCGATATCGTGGTACAGGGAGAGTATGATTACTACATATACGATTTAGTCCCCCTCGGTCACGCCCTTTACTACCTCAGCATGGGATCAATCTACGATGCATGGTTGGAAAAGATCACGGGCCTCAGAGAACAGATGCGGGAGTACGACTCGGTTATCGCCACCATGAAGAGGGAAAAGGAGACCGAGGAAGATGCTATTTACAACGAACTCTTGTATATCAAGAACCGTATCGGAACCTCTTCCAAGATCATGACGGATACGGAAAAGACTGCCTTCTATTTCGTCCTGACGCCCGAGGATGTGGTGATCAATGATACCGTCAAGGCTGGACGTCTTTTTACCCGATTCAACGTACCCTTGACCGGCTACGTAGTTAACCGCGTCATTTCCGAGGATCTGCGGGACCAGCAGGTCCCCCAATATTTGAAAAACAGGATCGACATGCAGGAGATTTGTCTGAAAACTATCAGGGAAAAATTTGGGGATAAGGTTCTCGCCACCGTCCCAGAGTTCGACAATGAGATCAAGGGCCTGGACACGATAGAGAATATGGCTACGGTGATGTTCGGGAAGGAGAAGATATGAACTTTACCATGAATGAATTCTTCCAAAAACATCCCAACATGCGCTACCTGTACTTTGGAGGAAAGGGAGGGGTAGGCAAGACCGTCATCGCTGGGGCAACAGCTCTCTGGTTCTCCAAACAGGGCAAGAAGACCTTACTTGCCTCAACGAACCCCGTCCACAGCCTATCCAATCTCCTTGAGCAGAACGTATTCGGAAAGCCGGTCCCCGTGGAAGGGGAATCCAATCTCTACGCGAGCGAGATTGATACCTCGGAAACCATTGAAAGATCCAAAGCCGACATCAAAGATAAGATCTCCTGGTTTCTCAAATTCGCAGACATACCAACCAAGGCGGATGACTTCGTGGAATCGGCCACCATGAACCCCGCTTTCGAAGAGTCGGCCATGTTCGAGAACATGATCAACATTATTTTCGAGGACGAGTATGAAGTTTACGTTTTCGACACCGCCCCCACGGCGAACGCCAGGAGACTTCTCGGCATGTCCAAGGTTTATGCCCTGTGGGTAAATAAGATGTACAAAAGCCGCGAGGAGGCACGGCAGATGAGGCTCAGCCTCTCTTTCCGAAAGAAGAAGCCGGAGGATGAGGAAGACCCGTTACTCGATTACCTAACGACTTTTCGCGACCGAATCGAACAAATGCGGACTCTGCTTACAGACAGAGAAAAATCGGCATTCTTTTTCGTGACCCTTCTCGAGAGCCTACCCATTGCCGTCATCAAACGCTTCATCGGTTGGTTCAGGGATTTCGGTATCCCCATTGGCGGGGTGGTTGTCAACGAGGTTATCGACAAATCGGAAGTCCATGAGAACATGGCCCAATTCATTCTCAACCGAATTGCGATGCAGGAAAAGTACAGAGAGGAGGTCATGCAGTCCTTTGACAATTTCTGCGGCGAGGTCCCCCTCTTTGAAAGGGAGGTGAAAGGTCTTCCCATGATTGTGAGGGTGGCCGAGGCCCTTTTCGGCTCGACTTAACCCTGCCTTTTCCCTAGGGTAACCGCCCCTGCATGGATTGAGCAGGTCAGCCTTTCCTCTTATTTCCAATATTCATCGTTATCGATCCGCTCCTTTACGTTCACCTTGTAGTAGTCTTGGAGAGGCATCAAGATCTCCTTATTTCTCTCGTAGACAGCCCTGATGGCCCCCCGGACTACTTCCACGCCCTTGGGCGTCATCTTTCCCAACGGGGGCCGACATGGCCCCGAAGGCAGGCCCAAACCCCTCATCAGCGTCTTGATGGGTAAGGGATTCCTAAATTTGCAGGGAACGGTAAACCCCTCGTATTCCTCCACGGTTTTCACTGTGACGATCTTAAAGAGGTGGTCCAACACTTCCTTCAACTGCAGTGCTCTCTCCTCTTCGCCCCCCAGGATGGCTCTCGTCATCTCTCCTATGGCCCCCGGTACGATGTTGGAAACCACCGAGACAACCCCTGATGCCGATATGTCGTGGCGCGTCATCATCTCAAAGGTCATATCGTCATCCCCCGAAAGGATGTCGAAGTCGCTCCCCAACAGAATTCTCGTCTTGGCCATTCTCTCGAGGTCCCCCGTTGCCTCTTTTACGGCGCGTACGTTCTTGAACTGTCTGTGTAGGATCGCTATATCCTCCACTTCCATTTGGGTTCCGGTGCGACCGGGAATAATATAGGGGGTAACGAAAAGGTGGGGAAATTCCTTGGCGATGACCCCATGATATTGAGTCCTTAGCTCCAGAGATGAGGGTCCGTTATAGTAGCAATCGACCAGCAAAACGGCATCGGCCCCGGCCTCGCGGGCATGTTTCGTTGCCCTCAATGCCTCTTTCGTTGCATTGCTGCCCGTCCCCGCCATGATGAAGGTCTCACCTTTTGCCAGCGTCACTACCTCCGCGATGACGGTATCGTGCTCTTTCCAGTCCAGAGTGGGGGATTCTCCCGTAGTTCCCGTCGGAACCAATTTGGCTCCTTGACTTATCTGAAAACGCGCATTCGTTCTCAATCCCTCCAGATCAAGCTCCCCCGATTCA
Organism: uncultured Syntrophobacterales bacterium; assembly: GCA_964346945.1. Classification (GTDB taxonomy): domain Bacteria; phylum Desulfobacterota; class BSN033; order WVXP01. Next base: position 17,433 of record CAYFXL010000028.1, on the reverse strand, counting down.
TCGAACGGTGTAACCATCGCTGTCCAACAACCTTCAAACTTTTGCAACTTCATAGCTTTCGTCCTCCCATAGGCTCGACCTTTCACGAGGGGAATTGCCTCTCGTGTTTGTTTCCTCCGTCCGCGATTTTATCCTACTATTTCCTGGGAAAGAATCAAAGCCTATCTTTAAATCCATCTGGTTTCTTATCCCCAGGGATGTACTGAGGGAGGGATTCCAACAATGTCTCGAGCATCTGACCTCTCCTCACCCCCTCAACCACCGTATCAACTATTTCCCCGATATCGATTTCGACCCCTCCCTCTGGATAGAGGCCGTATAATCGGGAAAGGATCTGAGTCCTCAGGTCATAGAGGTTCACCCTTTGGCCCTGGGGGCCTATTTCCTTATCTGCGCAATAGAGCTTCACCTTTTCAATAAATTCCCTTACCTGTGCCGGCACGAGCCGACTGAAGGGTTTCCCATCCATCACCCTTTGGCGCACTCGGTTTGACGAGATGTGGGCCAAATGCTTGGGTATTTCGAAGAAACGGACCCTCTCATCAAACCTTCTGTTCTCGACCGAAGCCATTAACCGCTGGACGGCTTCCCTCCCGTTATCTCCCCGATTGGCCACCATAAAAGTAACGGATGCGAAGAGCCTATCCAATGCGCCTTCCCTATCTTCATAGTATTTTGAGTCAAACACCCTTGCCAGTGTGTCATAACCCACTATGAAGGTTATATCCGTTCCCTTCGGGTACATCTCCCTCAATACCGCCACCTTCGCCAAAAAAAGGCCTCGATTGCTCACTCCAATGGAGAATTCGGGGCGATCTTCGAAGAGGACCTGCAACATCAAGAGCCTATCCGCCAGGTTGGCCCCCAAAATCTCCTTATCCATCGCCTGAGTATCCAAAACCAGAATAATCTCCCGAAAAGCCTTGACCCGAGCTGCCTCCTGGAGAACCGCCACGTGTCCTTTGGTGATGGGGTTGAAGGAGGATGGAAACACCCCAACCGCTTTTGCCGTCCTTTCCGCCACCTCTCTGGACCTGGAGATGAGGTGGATCCTCGGATGAGAGTCTTCCCGTATCTCCTCGATCAGAGCATAGCAGCGGGAAAGTAGTTGGAAATCGTGAATACGTTCGACCATGGGGAGAAAGAAATTGTAATAAGAATCATCCGTAGCTTCTCAAATAGTTGCGCTTAATTCAAACAGATAGTAAATCCTCAACGTTTTGCTCATTTGGTCATTGGAGCTTTGTATTCATTTAGGATTTGGTACTTTGTGTCTAGGATTTCCCTTGAGGGATTGGTCCATTTGAATTGGCTTAGAGTTTGGAATTTAGTATTTGCTCGTATTCTTTCCCATGAGATGGTCCACGAGCATCTCGAGGCCTTTCTGTGATGCCTTTTCCTTAATCTCCTCTCGATTACCCGCAAAATGGAATTCCCTGACCTCAGTTCCCCCGCCGTGATCCAGGCCGATGAATACGGTTCCCACTGGCGTCGTGCGACTGCCCCCAAGGGGACCGGCGATTCCTGTGATGGCCAAACCAATGTCCGTCTTGGCCTTTAAACGAATACCTTGAGCCATCTTTTCCGCTACCTGTTGGCTCACTGCTCCATAAAGATCGATATCTCGCTCGGGGACACTCAGAAGCTCCACTTTACTCCGATTGGTATAGCTCACAATTCCCATCTCGAAATAATCTGAACTTCCCGATACATTGGTTATTCGATGGGCAAGCAATCCCCCTGTGCACGACTCAGCCACCGAAAGGGTAGCTTTGCTCCGCCTCAAGAGAGAGCCGATTTTCTCCTCCGGCCTTTTATGTTCCTTCATCGCCCTATCCCCCTTTGAGTATGGTAAAGAGGAGGACATGAATGCTGAGATTGGTGTAAATGCCTGCGACAATATCGTCCAGGACCACTCCATATCCCCCCCTCACCCTCTGCTCAAGGGCCCTTATGGGGAAAGGCTTAATTATATCGAAGGCACGGAACAGGAAAAAACCCAGCAGGATATTCCTCACCCCAGGGGGAATCATGAACATGCCCACGAGAAACCCAACCATCTCATCAATGACGATATGCCTGCAATCCCTGGATTGAAGGAACACCTCGGCACGACCCGATGCCCACATTGCAACATATATCGAACCTAACACGATGGCCAAGTAATAAAGGGGAGAGAGACGGGAGAGGAAAAGATAGAGAGGAATCGCCACCAGTGTTCCCGCAGTTCCCGGGGCTAGTGGAGCGTAGCCGACAAAACACCCAGTAGCCAAGAAGATAACTATCCTTTTCAATATAGCCCCTTACGGGGATCCGTTGCTTTCCGAAGGCGCTTTTCGCCTCGTGACAGCGCTAAAGCCTCCCTGAGATGAACACCGCCTGAATAGAGGGCCTTCCCTATTATCGCACCTGCCACTCCGAGCGGCTCCATTCTTATCAGCGCCTCAATGTCCCTTAGATGCGAGATTCCCCCCGCTGCAATAACGGGAATTTTTACGGATTCAGCAAGTCTTCTTATCTGCTTGAGGTTAAGCCCCCTTTCGGTCCCATCCCGTCCAATATCCGTAAACACTATGGCCTCAACACCTTCCCCCTCCAAACGGTGGGCCAAGGGAATTACCTCAACTGAGGTCATTTGCCTCCATCCCTCAACAGCTACCCTCCCATTTTTTGCATCAATACTGGCAATAATCTTCGACGAAAATGCGGAGCAGGCCTGCCTCACAAAATCCGGGAATCGTTGGGCCATGGTCCCCAAGACAATACGATCCACCCCCATGGAAAAATACCGCTCCATCGCCTCCAAAGTTCTCATCCCTCCTCCTATCTGTATGGGGATGCCTACCGATGTCACGATCCGTTCGATTTCCCTCTCATGGATCGGCTTTCCGAAAAAGGCACCATCCAAATCTACCACATGTAACCTCCCCGCTCCTTCGCCTTCCCATCTTTGGGCTATCTCCCAAGGCCGATCCGAAAAGACTGTCCCCCGATCCGGTCTCCCTTGAAAAAGGCGAACACATTTACCCCCCTTAAGATCGATGGCCGGAATGATGTCCATTATTCCCTCTCTCCTTCCGGCATTTCTCTCGAGGCCGGAAAGGAAACCAATAATTCATCCATCCCTACGCTGGCCAAACCTTTCGCCTTTAGCCAAACTCCCCCCCTGCGTAAAAAGGAGCCGAACCTCCGTATGTCTTCACTTAAGGGCTGCTGGGTCTCCTGAAAGAGGCCACTCCAAAGAATAGAGCCCTCTTTCACGCCGACTAAATGAATGACAAACGACACCGAGGCGGGACGCTTCACGGAAAAGGCACCCCCAATTCGTTCCTCGTATCGAAACCCCCTTCCCACCACAACTCCGTCTACCCCAAATGCCCTCCCCATCCTTAGGGCTGAACCCATGGGATCCCTTTCAAAATCCTCCCTTTGCATTGCCTTATTCACCTCATTTAAGGGGACGATCTCAAGTTGGGGGAAGTCGCTCAATTTCCGGTATATGAGATCCGTCAGGTCCCTCCGCGCATTGGGGGCAATTTCACCCCCCACAAACGAGCGACCGCTGATGGGGTCTCCGATAAATTTTTCCCCCTCTCCCGAGGGGACCCCTATGAAGAATGGAATCACCGCGACCGATCGGACGAGCTTTTCAACCCGTAACGCGTACTTCGTGCACCCTGAGGACAAGCAGAGGGAGAGAAAAATCCATGCGATTGCCCTGAGCCGCTTCCTTCCACCCATATCGCATCCCTTTCCCTACAACCTCCCTTTTGTCGACATCACTCCCGTCACCCTTTGATCGAGCGAACTGGCCATATCTAAAGCCCTTCCGACCCCTTTGAACATCGCCTCGATAATGTGGTGACTATTCTTCCCATACATGGTGTTAATGTGGAGGGTGATGCCACCGTGGTTTGTAAACGCCCTAAAGAATTCCTCGATCAAATCCAAATCGAATAAGCCCACTTTCCTTTTCCTCACACCCGGGTTATAGACTAAGTGGGACCGCATTGACAAATCCAGTGCCACGGAGACCAAGGTTTCGTCCATGGGAATGATAGCCATCCCGTACCTTCGCATTCCCTTCCCATCCCCTATGGCTTCTTTTAATCCATCCCCCAGGCATATCCCGACATCCTCCACGGTGTGGTGAAAATCAACCCCAATATCGCCTTCGGCTTCGATGTGAAGGTCGAAAAAACCATGCATGGCCAATAAGCTCAGCATATGGTCGAAAAAGGGAATCCCCGTAGAGATGAAATACTCGCCCGAGCCATCGAGGTCAAGCCTGAGGGTGATCCTCGTCTCCTTAGTTTTCCTGGTAATCTCTCCCTTCCTACCCATCACTCCTCCTTCATCGCTTCTTTCCCGAACCTTCCCCCTCCTCTTACCGCTTTTTCTCCACAAATCTCATCTCCACAGCCCTTGCATGGGCATCCAACCCCTCCATGGCTGCCATCTTGAGGACATGTGTCCGTAAATCCAATAATGCCTCTTTGGTGAAGGAAATGATATTAGATTTTTTCAAGAAATCCTCGACCCCTAAGGGAGAAGAAAAGCGTGATGTCCCTCCGGTCGGCAGAACATGATTTGTCCCCGCCAGGTAATCCCCTACTGTCTCAGGAGTGAAGGAACCTAAAAATATTGCCCCCGCATTGCGAACCCTGCCCAACAGATCCCATGGAGTCTCAACCATGAGCTCAAGGTGTTCAGGGGCCACTTCATTGATGAGATCGATGGCCTCATCAAAATTCCGCGCGATCACGATGGCCCCATGACTACCCAATGATCGTTCCACCACCTCCTTGCTCTTCAATGCCCTCAACTGCCTCTCAACCTCACGATTGACAGCGCGAGCATAAGCCTCCGATAGGACAATCAAAACCAAAAGTGCCCTCTCATCGTGCTCCCCTTGGGAAAGCAGGTCTGCGGCCACAGAGGAAGGGGCAGTGCGTCCGTCCGAAAAAATACAGATTTCGCTTGGCCCCGCTACCATATCTATTCCGACTTCACCAAAGACCATCTTCTTGGCAGTGGCTACATAGACATTTCCCGGTCCCACTATCTTGTCTACTTTTGGGATGGACTCCGTACCATAGGCAAGAGCCCCCACACCCTGGGCCCCCCCGACCCTGAAGATTGAGGTAGCCCCAGCTAATCTCGCCGCTGCTAATACATGGGCACTTCCTCTGCCTCCATAGATTGGAGAAGCCACAATCAATTCGCTAACGCCCGCTATTTTTGCGGGAATGAGAGTCATCAATACGGTGGAAGGATAGGGATTTTCTCCTCCCGGGATGTAAGCCCCTATCCGTTTAAGAGGGGTTACGAGCTGGCCCAAAACTATGCCATCTGCTGTTGATTCAAACCAAGAGTTCACTAACTGCCTTCGGTGGAAGGATGCAATACGCTCTGAGGCTAGTTTTAGGGCGTCTAAATCCTCCTTTGGAATCTGCCCATAGGCCTCTTCGATCTCCTCTCGGGAGACCTGGAGCTGAGAAGACGAGAGATCGATGCTATCAAAACGCCTCGTATATTCGAGAACGGCCTCATCCCCTTTTGCCTTCACCCTCTGCAGAATGGTGCCGACCAATCGTTCCACCCCCTCGAGGTCTTCCCTCCCACGACTGATCAGCATTTCGAACTGCTTCCCGAAGTCCTTGTTACCAACCCGGAGTATCCTCATTTATGCCTTAACCCTCCTGATATGAGCCCCAAGGCTTGCTAGCTTCTCCTCCAACTTCTCATACCCCCTATCTAAGTGGTAAACGCGGGAAACCTCTGTTTTCCCCTCAGCTGCCAATCCGGCCAGGACTAATGAAGCACTTGCCCTCAAGTCAGTAGCCATCACTGGGGCACCGCTGAGCCCCTTTACCCCGTTGATGATCGCGCTGTTCCGCTCAACCTTGATGTCCGCTCCCATCCTCTTGAGTTCACTCACGTGGATGAATCGGTTCTCGAAAATCGTTTCGGAGATCACGCTTAATCCCTTAGCTAATGTCATAAGGACCATAATCTGGGCCTGCATATCTGTGGGAAAACCCGGGTAGGGGAGGGTCTTAATATCAACGCTCTTAACCCTTTTATTTCCAATCGCCCTCGCCCCGTCATCCTCTGGAAGGATTTCCATCCCGGCTTCCCTCAATTTATTCGCCACGGCTTCCATATGATCCAGGTTGCAGTTTCGGATATGGATATTCCCTTTCGTAACCCCAGCAGCTATCATAAACGTCCCCGCTTCAATTCGATCGGGGATGACACTGTGTTCCGTGGCCGTCAACCTCTTTACCCCCCTTATCCTTATGATATTTGATCCAGCCCCTGAAATCTTGGCACCCATCTTATTGAGCACCTTGGCCAATTCCAGTACCTCAGGTTCTGCGGCGCAATTTTCGATGACTGTTTCCCCCTTAGCCAAGGCTGCTGCCATCATGAGATTCTCCGTTCCCGTTACCGTTGGAACGTCGAGGTAAATGTTCGCACCCCTCAATCCCTTTGTCTTTGCCTCAATATACCCATGTCTCAATTGAATTTCCGCCCCCAGTTTTTGCAAGCCCTTTAGGTGAAGGTTGACGGGCCGGGCTCCGATAGCACACCCTCCGGGCAGGGATATAAAAGCTCTTTTCGCCCTGGCGACCAATGGGCCCAGTACCAGTATTGAAGCCCTCATAGTCTTAACCAGGTTGTAGGGGGCTTCGTGTCCTAAGAGTTGCGTACCATCGAGGAGATAAGTCCCTCTCTGATCTTGCCCAATTTTCACCCCCAAATTTTTGAGGACTTGGCATATGGTCTTAACGTCCCTGAGATCAGGGACCCCGTGAAATCGAATCTCCCCCTCTGCTAGTAGACTCGATGCAAAAATGGGTAAGGTTGCATTCTTAGATCCGCTTACGGTGACCTCTCCTACTAATCTCTCCCCACCCTCAATGACGATCTTATCCAAAACCTAATCCCCTTTTAATCACGCTTCCTTCATCCCTTGCGAGCCCGAATAACCCTGTCCACCCCCGAGTGATCCTTAATGATATTAGGGGGCGTGAAATATCCGGCATTCCGAATCATCTCCGCAACAGCTTCGCCTTGCCCTTCACCAAATTCCATCATCAGCCATCCCCCATCCTTGAGAAATGTCCCAGATCCCGTGACTATTCTCCTGAAGAATTCGAGTCCATCGAGACCCCCATCCAACGCGATCCTGGGTTCGAATTCCGCTATCTCTCTGGGTAAGATTCCTATCTGTGAGCTCGGGACATAGGGTGGGTTGGATACGATCAAATCGAAAAGGGATCTGCCCTCCTTGAGGGGGGGGAAAAGGTCCCCAACCAAAAAACGGATATTCTCCGAGACCCTCTGAATTCTGGCATTCTCCTTCGCAACGAGAATCGCCCTCCAAGATATATCCTCTGCCAAGATAAAACACCCCTGTAGCTCTTTTGCCAAAGCAATGGCAATCGCCCCACTTCCTGTTCCTACCTCCATGAAACGGAGGCTGAGGGTTGTGTCATCTCTGAATATCTTCAGGGTCTCCTCAACCAGTAACTCCGTCTCAGGCCTCGGGATGAGGACCTCAGGGGTTATTTTCAGGTCTAATGACCAGAACTCACGACTACCGAGAATATACTGGACCGGTTCGCCCTTGATTCTCTTATTGATCAGGGATCTATAGGAGGTGAACTGGCGCTGAGTTAAGATCCGATCGGAGTAAAGATATACCTGGACCTGATCAATCTCAAGGACTTTTCTCAAGAGAAGCTCCGCATTCAGTCGGGGGCTTTCGATACCTTTCTCCCTGAGCAGCCGGGCTCCCCAATCCAATGCTCCTGAAATAGTCGGCTCGATTGCTGACATGATGGGAACGTATTTGTCAATAAATGAGGAGGGTAATTTGAAGGTCTCAGATTTTGAAATCGGTTATCTCCCCGCCTGTTGACCCCGAAAGGTTTCAGCTTGGTAGCGGGCGTTGAGAGATCCTATCAATTCCTGGAGATGACCTTCCATGATCTCTTCCAGCTTGTACAGGGTCAAACCAATCCGATGATCCGTCACTCTTCCCTGGGGGAAGTTATACGTCCTGATACGCTCGGAGCGATCGCCGGTTCCCACAAGGCTCTTCCTCTTCTCCGATATTTCCTTGCGCTGTTCCCTCTCGAGCTTATCGAGGAGTTTAGCCCTTAACACCTTCATCGCCTTGGCCTTATTCTTGTGTTGCGATTTCTCGTCTTGACACGTTGCCATTACCCCGGTGGGAATATGGGTTATCCGAACCGCCGAGTCCGTCGTGTTGACGCTCTGTCCTCCGGGACCAGAAGAGCGAAATACATCCACCCTCAAGTCATCTGGATCAATCTCAACTTCGATCTCCTCGGCCTCTGGTAAGACAGCAACGGTAACCGCTGACGTATGAATTCTTCCTTGGGACTCCGTCTCAGGGATCCTCTGCACCCGATGGACACCACTTTCGAACTTCAGCTTACTATAGACCTCATCCCCTTCAATCGATGCAATAATCTCCTTGAATCCTCCGACTCCGGTAAAATTTCGACTGAGGATATCAACTCTCCACCCGTTCATCTCGGCATATTTAGCATACATGCGAAACATATCGGCGGCGAATAGGCCGGCCTCATCTCCTCCTGTTCCCGCGCGAATCTCGAGAAGTATATTCTTCTCATCAGTGGGGTCCTTCGGTATCAGGGAGTTATTTAATTCCCGCTCCACCGTCTCCCTCTCCTGGGCTAGGTAGTTGATCTCTTCCTTTGCCAATTTCTTGATCTCTTCATCCTCTTCAGAGAGTAGGTGTCTATTCTCCTCGATCTCTGCCTCCAATCTCTTCAATTTTCGATAGAGATCTACCACCTTCCTCAGATCGGCGTGTTCTTTCGCGATCTTATGAAGCGTTTTCTGGTCCTTGATAATCTCTGGGTCGCCCAACATCCGATCCAATTCAGCAAAACGTTGCTCGACCTCTTCAAGCATTTGTTCCACTATTTCCGCTCCATCGCAAGGATATTCCACCCTCGGTTTGTGTACCGCAATGGTAAGGTCTGCCCTTTATCGGGATTTTGCCCGACGACGACGAATCGATTCTGAGGCGTTTCAGAAAAGAATTTGGCAGGCGGATTATCCAACCCCTTTCTTTAAGATAAAACTTATCCACTCTTGCTCGGTTTCTTCTCCCGTGCATTTGCATATTTCTTCTCGAACTTCTCTATCCTCCCCGCGGAATCCAGGAATTTCTGCTTCCCCGTAAAGAAGGGATTGCATTGAGAACAGATCTCAACCCTAATCTTCTCCTTGGTACTCATAGTTTCAAAGGTAGCTCCGCACGCGCAGCGGATGGTGGTCTTTAATAAATTTGGGTGAATCTCTTTCTTCATCCTCATCCTCCATATGGAAATGAAATACTCTTAACCTATCACATGTGTCGCTTATTTCAACCAATTCCCCGATTCAACGCCCTATTGGTTCATGGAATCAAGAAACTCCCTATTGCTCCGAGTATCCCTCATCTTCTCCTGGAGAAACTCCATGCTCTCCACCGTATTCATCGGTTGAAGCACCTTTCGTAAAAGCCAAATTCTATTCAGGTCGTTTTCATCTAAGAGCAGCTCTTCCTTCCTCGTTCCGGAGCGTTGAATGTCGATGGCAGGAAAAACCCGCCGGTCAACCAATCGCCTGTCCAGGTTGATCTCCATATTGCCCGTTCCCTTAAACTCCTCAAAGATAACCTCATCCATCCGGCTTCCCGTATCGATTAAGGCAGTCGCAATAATCGTCAAACTGCCGCCTTCCTCGATGTTTCTTGCGGCTCCAAAGAAACGCTTCGGCCGGTGAAGGGCATTGGAATCAACTCCACCAGAAAGGACCTTCCCGCTAGGGGGAACAACGGCATTATGTGCCCTTGCCAATCTCGTTATACTATCCAGGAGAATTACCACATCCTTATGATGTTCAACTAATCTCTTTCCTTTCTCAATGACCATATCCGCCACTTGGACATGTCTCTGGGCCGGTTCATCGAAAGTCGAGCTAATCACCTCACCTTTCACCGATCGCTCCATATCGGTCACTTCCTCTGGTCTCTCATCGATAAGCAACACGATCAAGATGATCTCGGGATGATTCGTGGTAATGCTGTTGGCAATACTCTGCAAAAGCATCGTTTTCCCCGTCCTCGGCGGCGCAACAATTAATCCCCGTTGCCCTTTGCCGATTGGGGTAAGCAGGTCCATTACCCTCGCCGAAAGGTTTTCCGGGTCATTCACCTCCAGCCGAATCCTCTCATCAGGATACAGGGGGGTCAAATTGTCGAAAATAATCTTCTCCCTCGCCACCTCTGGATTTTCGAAATTGACACCCTCAACCTTGAGCATTGCAAAATACCTTTCCGTGTCCTTTGGCGGCCTAATCTGTCCTGATACCGTATCCCCCGTTCTCAGATTGAATCGACGTATCTGGGAAGGCGAAATATATATATCGTCTGGGCCAGGTAAATAACTATAGTCCGGAGCCCTTAAAAACCCAAATCCATCGGGCAGAATTTCCAGTACTCCCTCCCCGTAAATCAAACCATTTTTGGCCGTTTGAGCCTGCAAGAGGGAGAAAATGAGCTCCTGCTTCACCATTCCGCTAGCACCTTCTACCTTGAGCTCTTTGGCGATGTCGGTGAGTTCTCCGATCTTTTTCCTCTTTAACTCATTCAAATTCATCTATTGCTCCTTTTTCCTTAGTCTTTCGTGGTTCCTCGTTGGGACAAGGGAGCACCTTGATGGAAGGCCCCCTCCTGCCTCTATGGCCATCAATTTCCCATGAATCGTTCTTACCTGTTTCCTCATTTCCTCCAAGGATCCGTCCGTATTTATCACATAGTCCGCGTATTTCCGCTTTTCTTTTAACGGGGCCTGCGTTCTTATCCGACGCCTCGCCCCCTCGAGGCTGAGACCGTCTCTATCCATCAACCGTCTTATCTGATTCCTCTCACTGGTCGAGACAACGATTACCTTGTCCATTTCCTTAAAGGTTCCCGTTTCAATCAAGAGCGCGGCATCGACAAGGACCAACACGTCGTTGTGCTCCTTGCCAATCTCTTTGAGCCTCCTGTCTATTTCCCTCTTAATCTCGGGATGAATCATTTTGTTTAATGCCGCCCTCTCGGCTTCATGGGAAAAAACCTTTTCGCCCAATTTAAACCGGTCGATGGTAAAGTCCTCTCTTTGAATCTCCCTCCCAAAATAGGCGATAATCTTCTTCCAAAGCGGTTTATGGGGAAGGATCAATTCTCTCGCGATCTGATCAGCGTCAATGATAACCGCGCCCAATTTCTCGAATTCCATGCATACGGTACTTTTGCCGCTAGCAATGCCTCCTGTTAATCCGATGGTCAACATTTCCTTCGAATTGTTCTACGGTGGGAGCTATGTTAGGACGATTTCCTCAGATATCCAGATTACGTGCCATCAAGGCATTATCCTGTATAAACCGCCGCCTCTCATCAACCTGATCGCCCATGAGAACGCTGAATATCTCATCGGCTTCAACCGCATCCTCAATCCTAACTTGCAAGAGGGTCCGAGTCTGGGGATTCATGGTCGTCTGCCACAACTGCTCCGGGTTCATCTCCCCAAGGCCCTTATATCTTTGAATGAATAAACCCTCCTTGCCAAGCGCCAGAATGTACTGCAGGAGTTCTTCCCCCGAATTGAGCGTAGTCTTCTTGCCCTTTGATGATATGAGGATGGGTGAGTTTTGAAGTTGGCCAATCTCTTTGTGGAGGTTGAAGAGGCTTTTGTACTCCACGGAGGATATGAGATCCCAATTTATTCTGCTGGTCTTCTCCTGCCCATTGTGTGCCAAAGTCACGTTCAATTCGAAGAGATTGTGTTCTTCATCCTTTGTGATCTGTGGGGATTTAAAGCCCTCCGCTACCATAACCCGTTTGACGGCGGTGATTTTTTCCATTTCCTCAAAAGTTGATTTAAATCGGATCTTATTCCGAAGCAATACTTCTATCAGGACCCCCTGAAACCCCCTGTTTGTAAGCTTTGATCTTAGGTAATTGTACTGAGAGAGTTTATCCAACAATACAGCTAACCTACGTCCTGTTAGTGGAACGTCAGTACCCTTAACTAAAACCTCTATCTGCCCTGTTGCACGGTCCAATAAATATCGATTGAAGGAACCATCATCCTTTATGTAATCCTCTTTTTTCCCATCTTTCACCCGGTAGAGGGGAGGTTGAGCAATATAGAGATATCCCCTCTCCACAACCTCAGGCATTTGCCTATAGAAAAAGGTAAGCAGCAGGGTTCTTATGTGGGATCCATCCACATCGGCATCCGTCATGATAATAACTCTGTGGTATCTGAGCTTCGAAATATCGTTTTCTTCGCCTGCAATACCCGTGCCTAATGCTGCTATAATACTCTTAATCTCTTCATTGCTCAGCATTTTGTCAAACCGGGCTTTTTCAACGTTCAATATCTTTCCGCGTATCGGCAGAATCGCTTGATTCACCCGGTTCCTCCCCTGCTTCGCGGATCCGCCTGCTGAATCCCCCTCAACGATGTAGAGCTCGCTTCGAGACGCATCCCTCTCCTGACAATCGGCCAGTTTCCCGGGTAAGGTGTCTCCCTCTAGGAACCCCTTCCTTCGGGTCAATTCCCTCGCTTTCCTGGCGGCTTCGCGGGCCCTTGCTGCATCAACCACCTTTGCTATGATTTTCCTGGCGATTTGTGGATTTTCCTCGAAAAAGCCGCCCAATCTATCGTTCACGAAAACTTCCACCATACCCTTAACTTCGCTATTACCCAATTTTGTCTTCGTTTGACCCTCAAACTGAGGTTCCGGAATCTTGACGCTGACAACTCCTACGAGACCCTCCCTCACATCGTCACCACTCAGATTTTCCTTTAACCCTTTTAGAAGGTTATTATTGAGAGCATAGGAGTTTATCGTCCGCGTTAGAGCGGATTTAAATCCAATGAGGTGGGTTCCCCCCTCTTGCGTTCTGATGTTGTTTGCATAGGAAAAGAGGTTTTCGTTGAAGCCGTCATTATATTGAAAGGAGATCTCTATATCAACGGAATCCCGCTTCTCGCTAAAATATATCGGCTTGGGATGGATACAGTTCCTCTTCTTGTTTAAAAACTCGATAAAAGAAACAATACCTCCTTTGTAGAAAAACTCATTTTTTTTATCGCTCCTTTCATCCATGATCCTGATAAGAAGCCCTTTGTTCAAGAAGGAGAGTTCCCTTAAGCGCTGCGATAATAGTTCGAAACTAAACGAGGTGGTGTCGAATATTTCGGTATCGGCCTTGAACCTTATCTTGGTCCCCGTCTTCTTCGTCTTACCAAGAACTTCCAAGCGGGTTTTCGCTTCCCCCTTCTCGTATACCTGGTGGTAGACCTTTTCATCGCGACGGATTTCTAGTTCCATATATTCAGACAGGGCATTGACTACGGAAAGACCAACTCCATGAAGACCACCCGATACGCGATAACTCAGATTATCGAATTTTCCTCCCGAGTGGAGCTTCGTCATAACCACTTCCACCGCGGGTCTTCTCTCTTTCTTGTGATAGTCAACTGGTATTCCTCTCCCATTGTCTTCCACGGTAATGCTGTTGTCTATGTGGATTGTAAGATCGATTTTTGTGCAATATCCTCCCAGAGCCTCATCTATACTATTATCAACCAGCTCGTATGCTAAATGGTGAAGGCCCTCTATCCCCGTGTTGCCTATATACATCGCGGGCCTCTTTCTTACCGCGGTTAATCCGTCCAGTACTTTGATCTGATCGGCGCTATACCGAATCGGCCGATTTTCTACTTTCGCCTCCATCACTTAAACCCTCATTGGCATGATCACATAGATCGGATTCGGTTGGGTTACTGGCTTTATAACAGCCGCGTTTGCCTCATCCTTTAGCTCAAGGGCAAACTCTTCTTCATGGATTGCACTTAAGGCCTCAAGAATGTATCTACCATTGAATCCAATACTGAATTCGCTCCCATCATAAATTGCTGGAAACACCTCCATTGCATTGCCAATATCTTGATTAGATGAGTACAATTCTATCGACCCTTTCTTCAGCGTAAATTTTACGCCCTCGCCCCTATCAGCAGATATCGCTGATATTCTCCTCAGGCATGATGAGAATTCACTCCTGTTCAACTTTACTACTTTATCATTATCGCTTGGTATCACTTGCTTATAATCTGGGAATTCACCGTCTATCAACCTGATGATAATGATAAATGAGTTTACCTTAAGGATAAAACTATTCTCGGTCAGAGAAATTCTCGTTTCTCCGGGACTTTCGCTAACTATTTTCTTGACCTCATTTAATCCCCTTCTCGGAATTATTGAGCCTCTTTTCAGCCCTGAAAATTCAGGGCTTTCCCTCTCAATCAGGGCGAGCCTATGACCATCAGTTGCTACCATTCTTGCTAGGTTTTTCTCGTCTGAAGAAATAGCTTCAAAGAATATTCCGTTGAGGTTATATCTCGATTCCTCCGTTGATGCTGCAAAAATAACCTTCTCTATCATCTCCCCCAAATTAAAGGATGTTATTGGGATAAGGTCTTCCTCCGAATAGGAAGGTAGCGCTGGAAACTCCACTGGATCAAGGCCACTCAGATTAAAGACCGCATTTCTGCAGGTTATCCTTGCCCAATGATTCTCCATGCTCTGTAAGGAAATTTCGGCATCTGGTAGTTCTCTGATAATTTCATACAACTTTCTCGCAGACACGCAGAGTTTCCCCTCTTGTTTAAGGATACACGAAACATGTGATAGTATTGCCGTTTCAAGGTCAGTTGTGGTTAGACGAATCTGGTTTTCATCTGACTCAACGAGGATGTTAGTGAGCGCAGGGATGCTACTACGTCTTTCCGCAATGCCTTGAAGAATAGTTAGTGACTTTAAGAGGTTTTTCTTTTCGATTATCAACTCCATTATTAACCTCCTTAATATAATCTAATAGTATATTTAATAAGCTCCCTAGAATTGTCGGAAACTGATCTATCTACCCGAAAGATAAGAGCTTTTTGCTGTAAAAGAATTGTAAAACACGATGCCTCTAGACTGAGTAGTCAATATCTATCTGTAGAGATAACGAATTTTTCTACAAAATCCTATGCTCCTACTACACTATATTCTTTAATTTTGACTCGATTTTCTGAATTATTCCAACGAGGTTCGGCTTATTTTGAATCTCCTTCTTGATTTTATTAATGGCGTGTAAGACCGTAGAATGGTCTCGTCCTCCAAAACGATCCCCAATCTGAACGAGAGAAGAATTGGTTAATTTTCTCGCAAGGTACATCGCGATTTGACGGGCCAACACAATTTGCTTGGTCTTTCTCTTGCCGTTCAGATCGGAAAGCTTCACATTAAAATGCGAAGCAAGAGCTTTTTGGATGGATTCAATGGGAACGGATTGGTCGTCTGTCTTGATGATATTTCTGAGGACATCCTTCGCCAAATCCAGAGTAATATCAGTTTGAGTAAGCTTTGAGAAGGCTATGATTCTTATAAGAGACCCTTCCAGGACCCTTATATTCGATGAGGTATTGGATGCCAGAAAGAAAGCCACGGGGTTGGGAAGCGAGATATCCTGTAATTGGGCCTTTTTCTGTAGTATCGCAACCTTGGTCTCAATATCTGGTGGCTGAATGTCCGCTATAAGGCCCCACTCAAACCGAGAACGCAGGCGTTCTTCAAAATCCGTAAAATCCCTTGGAAATTTGTCACTTGTTACCACTATCTGCTTCCTTGCTTCGTACAAAGAGTTAAATGTGTGGAAGAATTCCGCTTGTGTTCTTTCCTTTCCGGCTATAAATTGGATGTCATCGATAAGAAGGATATTCATGGTTCTGAATTTGTCTCGGAATTCGTCCATCTTCTCGTATCGGATTGAGTTAATGAGCTCATTGGTAAATTGTTCAGCGGACAAGTAGCAAATTCTACTGAAGTCGTTAATGACGCCATTTTGCAGTACATAATTGCCTATTGCATTCAGTAGGTGTGTTTTCCCGAGGCCCACACCTCCGTAGATAAACAGCGGGTTATAGTTCTTTGCAGGAAGGCTGGCTACTGCGTGACATGCGGCATTTGCGAATTGATTGCTGGCGCCGACAACAAAGTTGTCAAAAGTATAGTTTTTGTTGAATTGACCATGTCGGAGGGTATGAGATTTATCTATCGGTGCTAGTCGCTTTCTTAGATTTTGGGGGAAGGGATTTTTTTTCAACTTGAAAATAACATCACAGTCTCTGCCCAAAGCATTAAATAGAGCTCGCTTTATAAGGGGGAGATAATGCTGGGTCAACCAATCTTCGAAAAATTTGTTCGGTACTCGTACCTCAATAAACTGCTCGGTCAGCGAAAGTGGTGTGATTGGCTCTATCCATACGTGGTAGGCGTCTTGGCTGACTTTGTCGTTGAGATACTCAAGGACTGCGTTCCAAATTTCGTCCATAATAATGGGTTTCCTATGATGGCTTGATCAGCGAAAGGTAATAACGGACTAAGTTAGGTTTTCAACAGACTTATCCACAATTGTGGATAAATAAAAGCCCCCTTATGGAGAGAGAGACGGGTAATTAAAGGAAACCTACCATTTATTAGAGAAAGCCCACCACAGGATTGTGGATAGGAAGACAAAATTACAATAACACAAAATGGATCGAAGATCAAGTCCTTTTGGAACTACCTCCTCAATTAAATCAGCTCTCTTGAGGAAAAAATCGCAGTACCGACAACGTGTTCACCAGCGCTCATGCCGATCAGCTTAACACCCTGGGTGTTTCTCCCCATTATTGATATATCTGAAGCGCGGAGCCTGATGATTTTCCCATTTGTAGTAATGAGCACAAGTTCATCGTCATCGGCAACTTGCTTGATTCCTATTACGTTACCGTTGCGTGTAGTTGTCTTGATGGTGATTACTCCCTTCCCTCCCCGGTTTTGAGTCCTATATGCTCCGGTCTTTGTGCGCTTGCCAAAGCCGTTTTCGGTAACCGTTAAAATGGTCGTGGCTTCTTCAACGATTTCCATTCCAATGACCTCGCCTCCATCAACAGCAATTCCCTTAACCCCCCGTGCGGTCCTCCCCATGGGGCGAATCGCGTTCTCCGAAATGCGTATTACTGTTCCCGCTCTCGTTCCCAAGAGGAATTCTTGGTTTCCTTGGGTTATCTTAGCGGAGATAAGCTCATCATTTTCGTCCAAGAGAATTGCCAAAATACCGCCAGCACGGGGTTTGCTGAAAGCAGATAGATCCGTTTTCTTCACGATGCCATGTTTAGTCGCGAAGGCAACATATTTCCCGGATGAAAAATCCTTCAAGGGGAGAATTGCGGTAATCTTTTCTCCTGGGGCTAAATTGAGTAAGTTTACTACTGCCTTGCCGCGCGAGGCCCTTGCACC
>CAYFXL010000027.1:0-23667 GCA_964346945.1 uncultured Syntrophobacterales bacterium | reverse complement strand
CCGGAAGCCACGCTACATTTGATACTTGGACGAGGCTTTGGTCCTTCCGGATATCCGTGAGCATCTTTTCATCGGCGTAGACGAGGCCATCGGTCCGCATCTTTCCCTCCCGGGGAATACGCCACCGGTAATCGTCTACCTTCTGAATTTTTATGTCGCCTCCTTCTGACATCCTTCACGCTCCTTACCTTGGATTTCCTCCACGCCTTACAGGTCGAATATGATCCTCGCCCGCCATCTCCCCTTCTCTTTTTTCACCTGGAGCTGATGATAGGTCACCGCCTTGATCCCCGTCTTAATGATATGGCGGTTCCCATCAAATGCTTCCCCTCTCGCCCTTGCTTTCAGCGAGCCATCACGAAGTTCATCGATGGAAAAACTTCTAAAAAGGAGCCCATCCACATCATGCACGTAGAGAAGTTCCCCCAACCAATGAACCATCAAATCTTCCAAATTCGGACTCTCAACTCGAATAATCCTCTCCGTACTCTCTCTTACCCTCCGCAAATCAGTAATAATATCGAAAAAGGCCTCCCCGGCGTTGCCAAATAACTCCCTTAAGTTTCTCCCGTAGACGAGGATCCCCAAATCCCCGGTATGATCCAAAAGTCTGAACTTTTTCCCCTTGTCCAAAGGATCTTCCCCATCCTTCAGCGGTCTAAGAAATTGTATATCTCCCCCTGATCCATGTCAATCTTTGTTAATCTGGAGTTTTTTGATTCGAGGCTTCCACAATTTTAAATCGAGACGTGAGCTCATTTCCTGGCTTTATCGTCCACTCCCCACCTCTTCCTGAATGCCTCCTTGAACTCGGCCACCACCCTTTCTCCCAAAGCCTTAAATTCCTCCGGGATCATGATAGCGGCCCACCCCTTCTGGGGAATGTAGAGGCCGTCATAGGCTGTATCGGAGAATGTTTTCAACATTACCGGAATTCCCTCTTCCTGCAAGGCCTGTGAGACCAAATCGGCCTCAAATTTATTCTCCACAACCAAGATCTTAACGAGATTGCCCATGAATCGACTCCAAATGGTCTCCCCTTCAAAGAGAGAACCTGAGACCTAAGATTTCAACCCATCCTCCTTTGGAACGAGGCCCAATCTGAAATAATATAGATCTGCATAATATAAAGCTACGGGAAATTCAGCGAAAAAGAATTTTTTAGGTTGAAACGTCCACCCGATATCCGTATAATCAAGCGTATCATTCATCTCCTTGGATTTCCTATTAAGGGGGAAGAGATGCCGAGATCTAAGGAATCCTTTGAATCAAGGATGAGGAAATTACGGTTGAAAACGGGCCTATCCTTGAAACAGCTAGCCAACGAGACGGGATACAGTTCCGACTATCTCAAGAAGATCGAGAAGGGACAGGTGATCCCGCCGGTTTCGGCAATTATTCAGATCGCAAAGGCACTCTCTGTGGAATCAGGCACCTTCCTTTCGGCTGAACAGCAGAAGGCCTCCGAAGAGAGAAGGAGAAAGAGCTTTCTGGTCCGGACCGAGGCATATGCCTATCAAACCCTTACTCCAGGAGCCGAAACCAAGCATTTGAAGGCCTTCCTCGTGACCGTAGAACCGCGAAAAGAACACAAGGGTGTTGATTACCATCACGAAGGCGAGGAATTCATCTACGTATTGGAGGGCGACGTGGAGATGATGGTTGGAGAGGAAAAGAACGTCCTCGCAACGGGCCAAAGCCTCCATTTCAATTCAGCCATAAGCCATAAATTGAGAAATTTGGGAGACAAACCAGCTAGGTTCATCGCCGTGATTTACACCCCCTAGCAACGGTCTCAAGGATATCGGTTCGCCGCTCTTGGCGTCTCTTATATCACGGATAATTCCCCAATTCTCCAAGGATCTCCCGCACCTTTGCCTTTAACTCTCCCAAATCGGCGGATTTAACCACGTAGGCCTCGGCACCCCAGCTCATGAAGTCATCCCTGTAACTCGAATAGGCGGTATTTAAGATGATGGGGATTTCCCTATATTCCCTGATGATCCTACCGATGGTCTCCATTCCATCCATCACGGGCATAACGATGTCCAGTATGATCAAATCAGGCTTTGCCACATCCAGTTGATTCAATGCCTCTCTCCCGTTAGCAGCCAGTATCACGTCGTAGCCAGCTTCTGCCAATTCATCGTGGTATAAAATGCGTTGGCTCTCATCGTCTTCGACCACCAATATCTTCTTCACGACCGGCTCCCTGTTGGGAAAGATTCTCCCCCCTCTTTGTTATCACACATCCCCTCTGAAATCAAGTCGAATCACCGTCTTGGGCCACTCCCGATTTACCCCCATTTCCATAACCCAGTCCATTTTCGCACGTAAGAAGCATATATCTCAGGGTTGCCCTCCCGGAATCGATTTCTTATAATCCTTGATCGTTCAGATTCGATGGCGCAGGTGGGAAGGTTTGGATCCACTGCGTAGACGTGATGATTCTCAAATGTCAAGACCTCCCCCACCTAGCCACTTGGGGGGGCCATGTCATTTCGGAATCAATGCATTCTCGGATTAATCCTGTTTGCCATTGTCGATGCCATCATCCCTATCCCCTTCGCCGAAATCATCCTCCTTTACGTCCTTGTCAAGAAACCGGATTGGTTTAAAGACATTGTCGACAGAGTCTATTACGGGATGTAGGC
This sequence comes from uncultured Syntrophobacterales bacterium, assembly GCA_964346945.1. GTDB lineage: Bacteria > Desulfobacterota > BSN033 > WVXP01. Next base: position 21,013 of record CAYFXL010000027.1, on the reverse strand, counting down.
CGAGATCAATTTGGCTTCACCGTGCGAAGACCAGTTTTGGCTTTCACCTCATCCATCACCTCGACGGCGATCGCCTTGCATCGCCTCGCCCCGTTCTCCAAGGCCTCCTTTACATAATCGATATTCCCTTGAAGTTCCCTTATCTTGTTCCGAATTGGGGTCAAATGAGCCATCATATCCTCATACAGAATCCTTTTGTGATCGACACACCCTATGGTTGCCTCTCTGCAACCTCGGTCTATGGCATCCATGTCTTCCCGGCTCCCAAATCCCCCATGGATAGTAAAGATATTACACCTGTCCGGGTTTCCCGGATCGGTTCGACGTTTTCTGGCTTCATCGGTTACCGCCTTTCTCAACTTTTCCCAAATTTCGTCCTCCGGTTCCGTCAGTCCCAGGTAATTATTCAGGCTCTTAGACATCTTCTTCTTTCCATCGAGCCCGAGAATCCTGGGGGTATTTGGTGAGAGGACCCGGGGTTCGGGAAAGACCTCTCCAAATCTCCTGTTGAATTTCCTGGCGATTTCCCGGGTGAGCTCCACGTGTTGATATTGATCTTCCCCAACGGGAACGAAATGGGCCTTGTAGAGGAGAATATCCGCCGCCTGGAGAACTGGATAATCCAAAAGCCCCATATTAATGTTGTGACGGTGTTGTTTTGACTTGTCCTTGAACTGCGTCATCCGTTCCAACTCCCCGATGGGGGTGATGCAATTAAAAATCCAGGCCAACTCCGTATGTTCCGAGACGTGAGATTGGACAAAGAGGGAGCACCTCTCCGGATCCAATCCACAACCGATGTTGACCATCGCCGTTTCCAGGATTCGCGATTCCATCTGATGGGATTCGAAGTCGATGGTAATGGCATGGTAATCGACGATACAATAAATACAATCGTAGTCGTCTATTAGAGAGACCCAGTTCTGGATAGCACCGAGATAGTTACCGATATGGATTTCCCCTGTTGGCTGAATTCCGCTAAATATCCTCTTCATCTCACAACTCCCCGGAGAAAAAAGGCCATGGGGTAACCTGCCGCCCACGGCCTCAATAAAAGCCCCTATCCCACTCAATCACGACGTCATAGGAGATCGAGGACCCATCTCATAGGTAATCCTCCAGCACCAGAATCCCCCCATGTCCAAGCTCTATCTCTCTTCTATAGCTACCCCTTTCGATGAAATTAAAGTACCCCCTTGGGGATGAATTGTCAATGACAATATCTCCCCCCAAAGATGATGGCTTTACGATCTTCGATTTCTGCATTCCGCAAACATTGCCTTTCATCTGCAATGAGATGACCCCATTATGCCTAATACTGAGTGGATTCCAGCACATCATCCTCATACATCTTCTCGAACTTTAACTTGTGTCTTGCTTCCTCTTGAGCCAACATCTGAAACAATTTTTTCAGGTCCGGATCGCCGCACCCTTCTGCAGATCGAAGGTAGAAGTTACGCGATTTCTCCTCGCTCTTCATGGCATACGTGAGAATTTCTTGATAATCCATATCCCTGCTGTACCCGATATCCTCCAAATACTCGCTAATTTTCAAATCGGGTACCTCACGGAACTCGTAACTCCTCAGCTTCGCCATATCCAAGTCCTCCAACATTTTCTTGTGTCCCCTTTCCTCGTCCGCTAGTTGCTCGAACATCTTATTCATGCCCGGCTTGGCTCGTTCACTGGCCATTTGATAGAACATGGCGGCGTCGGCCTCCTTTCTTATGGCTTGTCGGACAATATCCTCAAAAGTATTCACTCTCATGTCACTCTCCTTTTTCTCCACATTGATCCCCAAAGGGAAACCATCCATCACGGAATAAACCGGTACTTCCCTGAAATGCTCATGTCATCCGAGGGATCGTTTCATGTTGACGAAGAAGGCAGTCACGAAACGCTCTGTTGCATTGATTTCATTCTTCATTACCCTCGACTACGGGAATATAAAAACCAGGTCCCCTCTCTCAAGGTAGGGGAAGAGCTCCTCAATATCTCGGTTGAAGAGGGAAATGCAACCTTCCGTCCAATCGATCTTGGCGCGATTGAGGGCCTCTGAATGGGTTCCATGAATCCCTATCCCCCCTCCTAAACCAATACATCTGCCCTCCATCATTGGGATTAATCCCTTAGCACAGGCCTCTTCATGCCTTTTTGCATCCTCCCAGGTCGGGTAATCAAGCAGGATAAACCTCGACCACTCGTCATGGAATCGCTTCGACACAACCCGGAAGATCCCCTCGGGCGTGGATTTATCCCCTTCATACAGCTTCTGTTTGTTGGGACTCTGGCCAAAAACAACGGGATATGTCTTTACAAACTTCTCATCTAAATAGAAAAAGAGCTTTCGTTTCCCCTTTATGACGACGATACTAGCCCGGGAAGGGAAGATTCCCTGCTCCTCGCAGATCTCACCGATGGATTTGGCGCGACCGTAAGGTGAACCGAGCACCATAAGGGAGAAAAAGAGAACGATAAAGAAAGGGCCTGCTTTCACCATGCCCCTCCTCGCAAATCTTAAGGGTCCCCTCAAAGGGAGCACTTTCCCCCTCAAAAACGGCTCGTGTTCCGTAGGCGCTATGCCCATCGTATTTCGCGTTTCGGTCACCTTAAAATTGCTCCAAGCTCTCTCTTTCCTTCCTGTTCTCCTCCTCACAATGTCTTTCTATCTCCTCACCTCTGGAGGAGTTCAACCGAAATTTCCGGTCACACGGCACAAGAACTCCGCGAGGAAACACGCCGAGGGGTCTGGTTTAGGAATAGGCCAAAGGGACGGGTCGCGATTGGTCCTCCAATTTACATTTTCCGCGTTTCATCCTTCAAAGCCTTTTCCAGTCGACGAATCTCCTCTTTAATCTCCCCTGTCTCTTCGCAATAGTCTAAGGCCTTTTCGAGGTGGATCAAGGCGTATTTCAACTCCCCTCTCTTGCTGAAGTAGGCGCTTAAATTTCTGTGAGAATTGCAGGCATCATCCCTTTTGCCGTAAACCATTGCTAGGCTGTAATAAAGGTCGACCATATCTGGATTGATCTCCTTTGCCCTTAAATAAGCATCGAGCGAAGCTTCTAAATTACCCTTTTCCTGATAAGTCCGACCCATATAATACAGACTGAGAATATCCTTGGGATGAATACCCAGCGATTCCTTTAAGACGGAACCCGCCTCATCCAGCCTTCCTTGTAAGAAATAACAGATACCCAGTTCCCGGAGAACCCCCCCGTCCTTAGGAGATAAATGTCGTGCCCTCTCGAGTGGACCGATGGCTAGATCTATCCTCCCCATTTTCCTGTAAGCCAAGGCGAGGCCGTAAAGGCCATCCAAATCAGCTGCCTTCCTGTTCAGGATAGATTCAAAATGTTTTATGGCAACCTGGGATTCCCTTTCTTCCACAAACAGTATGGCCTGGACGCGTTTCAGGTCTTTCCCAGCCTCCTTGAAGGCTCTCGTAGGGGAATCTCGGAGTCTCTCCATGAGATAGCTGATTCGGTCCTCGATGCCCGGATGGGTCGAAAGGTAATACGGAGGTGTTCCTGGGGAAAGGGATCTCATCCGCTGCAATTTCTCTAGGAAGGATAGCAGCCCCCAACCGTCATAGCCCGCCTTGGTGAGGTATTGGAAACCCAATTGGTCTGCCTCCCTTTCATCCTCGCGACTATATTTCAATGCCAGCGTTTGGCCTGCAGCAACAGAGCCAGTCGTTATCGCCCCTGTTGCCTTTCCGCCCGCAATTACCCCGGCCAGAATACCCGCTATGGTTATCAAACTCAATTTCTTCGATCTCTCGATCCTCTCGGCGGTATGCCTGGACTTGATATGGCCGATCTCGTGACTCACAACCCCCGCCACCTCATCCTCCGAAGAGGCCATGAGGATGAGCCCACTGGCCAAGAAGATATGCCCCCCTGGTATGGCAAAGGCGTTGGGATCCGGGCTCTTCACTACGTAAAAACGGAAATCATAGGGAGTTCCACCAATCTCCGAAAGGATTCGGTTTCCCATCCCATCCACATACTGCTGAACGGTGGGATCCCGCACGAGATCCAATTGCTTCTCAATCTGGAGAACCAACTTCCGTCCCAGCTCCTTTTCCTTTTCCACCGATAACGACGCATGGGCACTGGGTGAGTTGAAATTCAATATGGTCCCTCCCCACCCGTAGAGCAAGAACAGAGACGCTATAATAATCCGCCATTGATGCCTTCTCTTCTTCACCACCGTTTCCTTCGAGCTCCCACCGTCTTCCAGATCCTCCCATTGAGCACCAATCCGCGGTCTGACGGTACCCAGGAGATATTCTCTCCTCTGGCAGATGAACTCATTTACGATCAGGAGGACGGTCTTACCCCTCCGTCTTTTCATCCTCGGCCATCTCCTCCTTTTTCCTGAAAATCTTCGCCATAATTATACCAATTTCGAACAGTCCGATGAGGGGACCCGCCATCATGATCTGCGTGGCGACATCAGGAGGGGTTAGAATTGCGGCTACAACAAAAATCAATAATATGGCATATTTCCTCTGCCTGGAAAGCGTTTGGGGACTCACGATCCCGGCTTTGGATAAAAAAACGATGAACAGGGGCAATTCAAAGACGAATCCAAAGGCCAGCAAGAGCTTCGTGCTGAAAGAAAAGTATTCCTTAATGGCCAACATGGGTTCGATATTATAGCCGGCGAAGCCCAGGAGGAACTTAAAGCCATAGGGACAGACGATGTAGTAACCGAAGAGGGTTCCAAGCACGAAAAGAATTGACGAAAAGAATACGAAGGGAACAACGTACTTCTTTTCATGGCTATAAAGGCCCGGGGCGATGAAGGCCCAAACCTCAAAAAGGATGACCGGAGCGGTGAAAAAGATACCCGCTACCAGGGAGACCTTTAAATAGACGAAAAAGGGTTCCGGGACCCCGGTAAAGATCAAGGTACCCTTCTCCCCCATCGCCCTCAAGAGGGGACGAACTAATATCTGGAAAAGATCCTCTTTGAAAAAGTATGAGCCGATGAACCCGATGCCGACCGCAATTAAACATGTGACTAACCGGCGCCTCAATTCCTCCAGATGTGCGGTGAAGGACATCTTGGCGTCATCCATCGGGAACCGTTTCTCCTTTTCCCCCTCCTCTTTTCTTCGCTGTCACCTCCACCTCATCTGAGGTATCCGGCGAGGGAGCTGCCTCCTCACTCAATTCCCGCCCTGATTCACCCTTCGGCTCATCCATCCCTTGCAGCCCAAATTCCCCCTCTTCTTCGAAACTAACCTCCTCCCTGATGGTACTTGTGACGTCTCTCAGCTCCTTGGTTTCCTCGTCGAATTGTTCCCTGATATCGTTGGTGGCACGGCGAAACTCTCGCATGGCCCTTCCCAAACCCCGGGCTATCTCGGGTAGCTTTTTGGGGCCCAAGATGATGAGGGCGAGGCCCAAAATGACCAGCAGCTCAGGCATCCCAATGCCGAACATAGACACATTCTCCCCATCGAGGTTGACGAATTTATACCATACCCAATGCCATATTGCAATAATATACGTCCCAAGCGGGAAGCTTTCAATGTTGAATTTTCAACTTGGTGGTGATATATACCTAATGAAATCGATCCGGTAGGGCATCGTGCTTCTCCTGCAACAAATTAGCTATGGTATTTTATTCTTGTTGATCATCGTTTTTACCGGGACCTTCGGATACACCCTCATCGAAGATTGGCCCTTGCTCGACTCCCTTTACATGACGGTCATCACCATCACCACGGTGGGATATGGTGAGGTTAGGGAGTTGTCGAGAACCGGAAGGTTTTTTACCATTGGCTTGATTATCAGCAGCGTGGGTATTGTAGCCTATCTGGTGAGCCGTCTAGCCGGGGTCGTCGTGGAGTGGGAAATCACCAAGTTCATGGGGAGGAAGAAGTTGGAAAAGACCATTAGCAAGCTCAAGAACCACTACATCGTCTGTGGTTACGGCCGCATTGGCGGTTACATCTGCAGCCAATTCAAAGGTGAGGGGCTCCCCTTCGTGCTTATCGAGAACGATGAACAGGTGATCCAGAGGGTAGAGGAAGAGGGGGTGGTTTACGTCAGGGGGGACGCCACCGATGAAAAAACCCTTATCGATGCGGGGGTCGAAAGAGCAAAGGCCCTGATAACGGCGGTGGCCTCCGACGCCGACAACTTATACATTACCCTTACGGCTAGGGGGTTAAATCCAAACCTCTATATCCTCAGCCGGGCAAGTGAGGAAAAGGCGGAGAGGAAATTGATTTCCGCGGGAGCCAATAAGGTTGTCTCCCCGTACCTTATCGGAGCCCATCGGATGGCCATGGCCATAATCAAGCCTGCCGTTGTCGAGTTGATGGAACTCGCCATGGAACGGGAAAGCCTGGAGCTCCAGTTGCAGGAGATTAAGGTTAATGATACCGCAAGACTTCCCGGAACCACCCTCAGGGAATCGGGGATACGGAGCGAATTGGACCTGATCGTTGTGGCCATCAAGAAGGAAGATGGAAGCATGATCTTTAACCCAGCCTTCAACACCGCCATTGTCGAGGGCGACACCCTCATAATCCTGGGACAGAGGGCAAACTTGGACAGGCTCGCAGAGCTCGTCAGATTCGAGGAGAGCGCGGGAATACCATAGGAGAACATGAGTCTATATGGTAAAAACGGAGATTTTTATCAACGTTCCCTATGAGATGTTACTGGCACGACTCGATTTTGCCGTTCAAAATCGCTTGCTCCCGGAGATCTACTTCGACGCGAAGGCCCTTGATACCGCTTGCCAGGAGGATATTGACCGCCTCGCCAAGACGCTTTCCGAACAGAAGATCATTTGTACCCTTCATGGGCCCTATATGGACCTCAGCCCCGGAGGAGTGGATGCAAAGGTGAAGCGGGTGACCTTCGAGAGGGTGCGGCAAACCATGGAGTTGGCCCATCTCTTCAGGCCTAAAACCGTGGTCTTCCACTCGGGGTTCGACCACTGGCGCTTTGAGGGATACCGGGACGTCTGGTTGAAAAATAGCATCGAGGCCTGGGAACCCGTCGCGACAAAAGCCGAGGAGACGGGCACCATCATAGCCGTTGAGAACGTCTTCGAGGAGGAACCCCAAACCTTGAGAAATCTGATCGAGGGGGTCAATTCCCCCAACTTCCGCTTCTGTTTCGATACGGGACACTATTTCGTGTTCAGCAAGGCCCCTTTACCTCTGTGGTTCGATCTCCTGGGCGAATTCATTGTCGAAGTTCACCTGCACGACAACCATGGAACCAGGGACGACCACCTGCCCCTGGGCGAAGGGGAGATGGATTTCTCTGAATTCTTCGATCTCCTTAGGCGTACTAACGCTCGTCCAATTCTTGCGGTGGAACCCCACGAAGAGGGTCATTTATGGAGCAGTCTCAGGGCGGTGGAAAAGTATTTATCATAACCACTATTTCTCGAATACCTCAGCGGGAGGAGGACAAGAATGCCCCATCGCATTGAAATTGGCTTGAAAAGCCATATCCGCGATGCCCTTGGGGAGAAGCTCAAGAGGAGGATTCGGGAGGACCTGAACCTTGAGGTGCAATCCGTCAATACCATCTCGGTCTATACCATCGATGCCGACCTTTCCCCTGAACAATTGGAAATGGTGGCCAGCGGGCCCTTTTCCGATCCCGTCACTCAAGCGTATGCCATCGATCGACCCTTGGCTCAGTCGTTCGATTGGCTTATCGAGGTGGGTTTTAGGCCAGGAGTGACGGACAATGTGGGTAAGACGGCCCGCGAGGCCATTGAATTGCGGTTGGGCCTTAAATTGAAAGAAGAGGAAAAGGCATATACATCCATTCAGTACCTCTTGAAGGGAAATTTGGAAAGGCAGGAAGTGGAAAAGATCTGTACCGGGCTCCTGGTAAACCCCTTGACCCAGCGCTTTGAGGTCATTCCACGCGATCTGTGGAATGGGCGGAGGGGAATCGAACCCACCATTCCCAGGGTAAAAATGGATCAAAAGGTCCGCGTGGAAGAGATCGATCTCGACAGGGACGACCGAACCCTGCTTAAGCTTAGCCACGATAGGCTATTGGCCCTGAGCCTGGCCGAGTTGAAGGTAATCCAGGCGCACATCAAGAGGGATTCGATCCTCCGGGAACGGAGAGAATTCGGCCTAGGGGTAAAAATCACCGACGTGGAACTCGAGTCATTGGCCCAAACGTGGTCGGAGCACTGCAAACACAAGATCTTCAACGCCCTGATCGAATATACCGACGAGCGGGATGAAGTGGAGGTCATCGATAGCCTCTTTAATACTTACATTAAGGGGGCTACGGAAAAAATCAGACGGGAGAAGGGAACGGAGGACCTGTGCGTATCCGTGTTCGACGATAATGCTGGGGTAGTCAAATTCAATGACTCCTACAACCTGGTCTTTAAGGTGGAAACCCACAATACCCCCTGCGCCCTCGATCCGTATGGAGGAGCTTTGACCGGCATTGTCGGCGTTAACCGAGACCCCTTTGGAACGGGAAAGGGTGCCAAGCTCATCTTCAACGTCGATACCTTCTGCTTCGCATCACCTCATTACTCCAAACCCCTCCCTCAGAGGCTCTTCCATCCAAGAAGGGTCTATGAAGGGGTGAGAGAGGGGGTAGAGCACGGAGGCAACAAGAGTGGCATCCCAACGATCAATGGATCTGTCGTCTTCGACGATCGGTATGCGGGCAAACCGTTAGTCTATTGTGGGACCGGGGGAATAATGCCCAGGACGATTCTAGATGAACCCAGCCATATCAAGAACCCGGTGCCAGGTGATCTGATCGTTATGACCGGGGGGCGAATCGGAAAGGACGGGATCCATGGAGCTACCTTCTCCTCCCAGGAGCTCCACGAGGAATCCCCAACCGCGGCCGTCCAAATTGGGGACCCCATAACCCAGAAGAAAATGACAGAATTCCTCCTGAAGGCCAGGGATTTGGGGCTATACCATTCCATTACCGACAACGGTGCTGGTGGGCTCTCATGTTCTGTGGGCGAGATGGCCCGGTACATCGGTTGCCAGCTCGAACTGGAAAAGGCACCCTTGAAGTACGCCGGGCTCAACCCATGGGAAATATTGCTTTCCGAGGCCCAAGAAAGAATGACTCTGGCCGTACCCCCCTCAAAGATCGAGGCCTTCCTCCAATTGGCCGAGAAGATGGATGTAGAGGCCACCGTACTGGGGAACTTCACCAAAACGGGCAAATTCCATGTACGTTGCTGGGGAAGGACCGTTGGATATCTGGATATGGATTTTCTTCACGATGGACTTCCCAAGATGCGGCTGAAGGCTGTCTGGAAACCCAAGAGCTTCAAAGAACCCCAATTGCCCATGCCCGAAGACCTGACCGAGACACTCCAACAGATGCTCTCCAGGTTCAACATTTGCAGCAAGGAATCTATCATCCGCCAATACGATCATGAGGTTCAGGGAGGTAGTGCGGTGAAGCCCTTGGTCGGGGAGGAAAACGATGGCCCCAGCGATGCCGCGATCATGAGGCCAATTTTGGATTCGTATGAGGGAGTGGTAGTATCCAACGGCATCTGTCCCAGATACAGCGACATAGACACATACCATATGATGGCCTGCGCCATCGACGAGGCCATCCGCAATAACGTGGCCGTTGGCGGAAGGATCGATCGAATGGTAGGACTTGACAATTTCTGCTGGCCTGATCCAATCCAGTCGGAGAAGACTCCTGACGGGGAATATAAACTGGCTCAACTCGTCCGAGCCAATAAGGCCCTCTATGACTTCACCACCGCCTTCGGTGTTCCCTGCATTTCGGGCAAAGATAGCACGAAAAACGACTACATCGTTGGAAACACCAAAATCTCCATTCCACCAACGGTGCTGTTCTCGGTGATGGGGAAAATCGATGATGCCCGAAAGGCGATCACCATGGACGCAAAAAGACCGGGGGATCTCGTCTATGTCATCGGCGAGACCTTGAACGAACTGGGTGGATCCGAGTACTACGCAATGAGGGGTTACGTCGGAAACACGGTCCCAAAGGTGGATGCCGTTAGCGCCAAGGAGTTATATCGAAGGCTGAATCAGGCTACTGAAGAAGGGCTCATCGCGTCGTGCCACGATTGCTCAGACGGGGGGGTTGGAGTCGCCCTGGCCGAGACCGCCTTTGCAGGAGGCTTTGGGATGGAGATTGACCTGGGGAAGGTGCCCGCGACCGGAGTGAATCGGGATGACCTACTGCTCTTCTCAGAAAGCCAGTCTCGATTCGTCGTTACCATTTCACCTGATAAAAAGGACGCCTTCGAAAAAGCCTTTGAGGGCGTGCCCTACGGCCTCCTGGGGGAGGTCACCTTGGCCGCGCTATTCAGTGTGATCGGCCTCAACGGAGGGAAAATCATTCGAGCTGATATCCTGGACTTGAAGGATGCTTGGAAGAGGCCTTTGGGATCATAAAGTCTCCTTTTCCGCAGTATCTATGGAACATTTCACCATCTCACCGAATTTCACCGACATTATTCATTGCATATCTTTCAGAGTGGAGCCCACAGTTTTTTGTGTTTCTGGCATACTCGTTTGTCTCTGAGCGTCATGTGATACAGAAGTGTAATATCAGAATAGTCGTTGCCCTGGTTTCCTGGAGCGAACATTAAGGAATTTTGGCTAACCATTCTTAGTGAAGCGTAACGGCCGCAAATCCAATGTCTGAACCCGGAGGGCGAGTTTTGGGTTTGCAGTGAAGCGAGTTCCAGAATGCTCCAAAACTCTCTTCAGTGAGCGAACGGGAATTGGGGCAATAGACCGGAAAGCACTAAAGCGAAGGAACAAGGGAGTTCCCTGTTAATCCCTGTAAAGGCCAGCAAACTCCAGAATGGACTACCTTTGATCCCCGGCGAAAATGTGATACATTTTCAAGCATCACGGGTGAATTGGAGAAGGTGTCCATCTATCCTTCGTGAGTTCATGAGAGATGAGGGGTCATCAAATGGCTGGCAAGGGAACAAACCGACTACCGCGACTCGTCTTTGCCGATATCAATGGAAAGATATATGATCATCCCTGCCTGGGAATGGCGGGAAGGTCAGGCTATACTTTTACCCTCCCGGAAGAGGCAGAACTCCTCCCCTTACCCGAGGGAAGCCAACTTTTTACGATGCCCGGGCGAGTCCCCGTAGGATGGGACGAAGAGGAAGGGCAATTCGTCGTCCCGGATGAGGTGGAACCCGGCCCCGAGGGAACACATTGTCTCGCCGTGGCAGCCTTTTTGCCCCCTGGTTATGTCCGAACACTGCTTCCCGCCACGAAACTTCGAGAACAATGGCCGATATTGCCCCTTTGGGCCTATTGTAGCGTTGGATGGAGAGATGGGAAATTTTGGATTACGGGGGTTAAGGTGGACCCCAATCCCCACTGGGATCCAAGGTTTTTCCAAGATGACCGGGATCTGGCCGTCAAAGTGGGCCAGTTCTCATGCAATTATAAGGGAAATCGTTTATTAGAGCACCTCTCTCGATGTGCCCTGGAGTACCACTGTTTTGCTGCCAAAAATGTCTTCCACAGGAGATGGGAGTTTCCCTTGCCGACTTCTCCTGTTTGCAATGCAGAGTGCATTGGCTGTCTCTCCTCTCAACCCCCGGATTACTGCCATGCCTCCCATGAGAGGATTACCTTCGTCCCCACGGTCGAAGAAGTAATCCAAGTTGCCCTTCCCCATCTCGAAGAGGCCGAAGATGCCATTGTCAGCTTCGGGCAGGGCTGCGAGGGTGAACCCCTCCTCCAGGTCGATCTCCTCGAGAAATCCATATCCACCCTGAGGGATAGTACTGACAGGGGTACCATCAACCTGAACACCAACGCGAGTATCCCTCGCTTTGTAGTCCGGCTCTGCCGGGCGGGATTGGATAGCATCAGGATAACCCTCAACAGCCCTCATTCGCGATTGTACGACAGATATTTCAGGCCCAAGCGATATGGGCTTCGCCATGTCGTTGAATCGATCCACCGCGCGAAAGAGTTGGGCACCTTTGCGGCAATTAACCTTCTCGTCTTTCCCGGAGTAACCGACCGGGAAGAGGAGGTGGAGCGACTCATCTCACTCGTCCGCGGAACCCAGATCGATATGATCCAGATGCGCAACCTCAATATTGATCCGGACATCTATCTTCAGGCTATTGGCCCGGAGGGAGGCGAGGAAATCGGAATATCGAGGATGATGGATATGATACGGGGGGAATTTCCCCACCTCAGCCTCGGTTACTTCAACAAAACGAAGGAGACCTTTTTCCAAAACCCCCTTCGGGATTCCGCCTGAATTCTTGCTTTGGCATTTGGAAAAATAGGGTGAACTCTTGATATGGGGCATTTTCGCCTAACCAAGGCATGCAAGTCGGAATCTCACCTTGCAAAAAACTGATTTTTTCCGACCGGGACATTTCTTACAAGCGCCCTTTGATGGGAAACCCTTTCACCTCCTTTTGTCGTGATGGTATATCACATTGTCACTCCGGACGAGCATCTTCTTGACCGCCGTAGAGCCTTGGGTGGCTACCCAACGAACCATGTTGTGAAAAGGGGTGAGTGGTTTGTTCCAGGGGCAGACGGTGATACAGCGGCCGCCGCAGCTGAGCCATTTCTTCTTATTGGCCGCCCAGAACTTTACACATCGTTCGACGTTGACGTACCATTTCCGGAAACCGGGGTTATTGTGGATTGTCGGTGGTACATCCATGGGTGGACCGAAGGGGTTGGCTTTAGCTGGACAGTAAGTAGCACAATTTTCGCAGACCATACAGAAATCGTGGACGCCAAACGAGATGGGCTTGTCAACCTTGAGCGGCAAATCGGTTGTAACCGCCTTAAGGCGCATGTTTGTCCCGAATTCGGGGGACAAGACCCGACCTTTCCGGGAGAATTCCCCAATCCCCGCATCGATGGCCAAGGGCACCATGAGGATCTCTGGGTTCCAACCCAGGGTCTCGCGATACATGGCGTCATACCCCAGGCCGCGGATAAAATCGGTCAACTGCGTAGCAATGAACTTGAGCCGTGAATAGGCCTCAGTGGCCGATGCCCACGAAAAGTAGGAGGGGGCGGTGTTGTTTAGGCTTCGGACATGGGAGACAACAACAACGATGGCGTACGTATGAGTGATCTCAACGTCCTTATAGACCCAGCGTTGATCCAACTCGGTGATGCCTACCATCTCCGCCCCGAGCAGAAGCGCCACTTTCTTAATCAGCTGTGCCATCCAGCCCTTGTTAGTACCTCCCACCCTACCTTCAGAGGGTGTCACCGGTAACGGCTCAGGTAGGTACTCGTTGCACGGCCGCCAAGACGCCGAAGCCAGACTTTGGCCAATGCGATCTTCTGGTGCCAATTCACTGTAGGGCAGACGATCCCTCCAGTGATCGTGACCAGTCCTGGCCTTGAACCGTTTCCGAAACGCCTCCCCGAAGGGATTGTCGGGGGTGAGGGCCATGAAGGCGGTCTTCCGGCGATCGAACCGTTCGATACGGCTTGTGATGTATCTTTCGTAGGTCGGTCGGTCTACCTGCCTAACGCCGAGCAACCTACGCAGCCTCTCCTGGGCTTGCAACTTCCTCTCATAAGGTAGCAGGGCTTTTTCCAAAATAGTCATATTCATGTTCTCTCCATTCGATGCAGCCGAGGCACGCCATGATTCCTTGCAGAAGCCTTCTGTCGTCAGGTACAGGGAACCTCAAGCTAGCCCGAATACCCAGCCGAGATCCTTGAGACGGTTGCGATTATCTCACCTGTCGGATATTATTTTATCATGTCCGTCTCCGGTGACAAAAAGGTGGCATTTTTGCCTCGGATGATAAACCGTGAATGTAAGGTTCTCTTTGAGGAAAGGAAAAACCAATGAGACGAAAGTGGCTTATCCTTATCGGGACCTTTTTTGTGACTACTCTCTGCTTTCATCCCACCCGGCATGTGTGGTCCCAATCACAACCAGTTCTCACCCTCCAATCGGAATCGGCCGTTTTGATGGACGGGACGACCGGTCAAATTCTCCTCAAAAAGAATCCCGAAAAACAATTCAGTCCTGCCAGTCTGGTAAAAATGATGACCCTGTATCTCGCCTTCGATGCCATCAAGCGTGGGACTGTGAAATTGGACCAAGAAGAGGTTGTCAGCAGAAAAACGTGGAAGATGGGTGGTTCCCAAATGTTTCTTAAAGTGGGGGACAGGGTCAAATTTGTTGAGTTGATCAAGGGGGTTGCCTCCATTTCAGCCAATGACGGCTCTGTAGCGATCGCTGAATTTCTGACGGGGGCCGAGGAAGTCTTTGTCCATCAAATGAACGAAAAGGCCCGCGCTCTTGGCCTGAAGCACACTCACTTTGTCAATTCCCATGGCCTTCACAGGGAAGGTCAACAGACAAGTGCCATTGACATGGCACACCTTGGATTCCATTACACCTACGATCACCCCGAGGCCCTCGAGTTTCACTCCCTTCCCGAATTTAGCTATCGGGGGATTAAGCAGAAAAACTGGAACCCACTCCTCAATCAGGGCGTCGGTGTCGACGGGCTCAAGACGGGCCACTTGGCAAGGGTTGGATATCATTTCCTTTTTTCGGCCAAAAAAAACGGCCAGAGGCTCATCGGTGTAGTCATGGGAGCAAATACGCCCAAGGCGCGTGAAGATGATGCCTTGAAACTCATTAAGTACGGGTTCAAGAACTTCTCAACCGTCACGTTGGTCAAAGAGGGAGAAGTTGTTGGGAAAGTGGCAGCCCCAAAGGGCAATCCGGCTGAGATTAATCTCTCCGCGGCCAGAACTCTCATCGTGACGGTACGGAAAGACATGGAAAAATCCATTCCCCTCCGAAAGGAAATTCCTTCTTCGGTGAATCCTCCCATAACCCGGGGAAAGGTCCTGGGAAAGCTCGTTCTCGAGGGTGAGGGTTTTTCCAGGGAAGAGGTCGACCTCGTTGCCAGCCAGGACGTTCTCCCCAAATCCCATGCCAAGTATTATATTCTTGGTTCAGCGGCTATGGTTAGTCTTTTGGCTTTCTTTTATTGGAGGCGCCGTCTCCCAAGGAAAAAACGCAAAAAGCGGAGGAGATAAATACGGGGTGTCCCTTTCCATCCAGGACCATGATGCCGATGCCAAAATTTTGTAGAATCTAAAGGGGGTAACGCTCCTTTTGTAGATTCGAGGGACCTTTCCCGCAGCGATTCCCCATGAGATTGAGCTATCGAGAGGGGCACGAATAGGATGTCCTTTTGAAGGTGACAATCCTCGGAGTTTCTATCTTTATTATGGTTAGCGGACATAGAAAAGAGGTGTAGACACCGGCTCCACAGCTCGAAGGATTTTTTGACTTGGAACCTCAAAAGGTGTAAAGTTATCATAAAAGTGGTGTTACCCAAAAGGGATGACAAATCGGGGGGGATAGGTATGGATATTACCACAAAGTCAAAGAGTCTTTCCCAATTGTTGAAATATGGTATCCTACTGCTCATTGTACTGGTGGTTGGGCTCTCCTTTCTCTTCAAGTACGGACCTTGGAAGACCCGTCAGACCGAACAGATTGAGCGTGAGGCACAGAAGCGCATCGAAGTTCTCAAGGGGGAGCTCAGTGAGCCCATCGATTTGGATAGGGCGGATCACTTTGTCGATGCCAAAACAGTTCTTTCAAAAAAGGACCGGCGGATTATCACAACGACACCCAAGACTATTCTGGATGATCTGCGCGTTGGAGCCAAGTCCGAAATCAAGATCTTGGTCGAAGAGGAGAAGACCGTCATAACAACCCCTCGGGAGCTGCTGAGCAACCGAACCATCCATCCAGATACTCCTATTCGCATTCTCAAAGAAGGCGGAATAGTCATGGAGACTACGCCCAGGGAGCTTATGGCTGACCCATCCATCACTCCAGACACGCCCATAAAGATTATCGAGAAGGTGGAGAAGGTGACCGTCACTACTCCAGAGGAACTCCAGAAGATGGCATTGGGCCCAGACACCCCCATCAAGGTCATCGTGGAGACGCCAGGGGAAGCCTTGACACTCTCCCAACTCTTGAAAGGGGAAAAGGACCTTGGGGAAGATACCTTTTACATCCATGCTGTGACCAGAGAGGACGTTCAGGGCATCTGGGGTATCATTCAGCGTGGCCTTCTTGATCAGTTCCTCAAAGGGATCCCGCTCGGTGCTGAAGTGGGGGTTCCGGAAAGAAAGGTTCTGACCTTGAAGATACCAGAGGATGCGGATGAACCTCATGATGGTGGGTACAGTTCCTTTTTAGGAAAATTCCTGGTCAGAAAAACAAGAGAATCCTATGTATACAACTATAGGAATGGCCGCATGGGCAAAAACCCAGACTACATCTTCCCGGGTCAGGAGCTGGTGATCAGTCGCTTTTCCAAAGAAGAACTGGTGGAGATCTACAAGCACTTCAGCCAGAACTCCTAAATTTCTTTTGGTACGGTGGAGAGATGAGTGTCCGAATAAAAAATTGCCTCTCTATTTTTCCTGTTCTGATGATCCTTGTCTTTTGTCTGCCCTCTATTTTGAATGGCCAGGAGCAGGCCAACTTTTACGTGAACCTGGGTCTCAGCTACTATGAAATGGGCCATTACGACAAGGCTGTTGAGAGATTCCAAAAAGCCCTAGAACTGGACCCCAGCTACCCTCGACTTTACGCGCTCCTCGGGTCAGCCCTCCTTCAGAGTGGTAAGATTGATCAGGCCATTGAAGCTTACACGAGGCAAATCGCCCGGACCCCAAATGTCGCTCAGTTTCATTTCAATCTTGGGCTGGCTTACCAGCGCAAAGGGCTCCGGGGAGATTCGATAGCACGGTTCAAGAGAGCAGTGGAGCTGGACGGACAGCTTATCGAGGCCCATCGGGCCTTGGGACTTACTTACATGGAAGCGGGAAACCTCGTTGATGCCATTTCTGCGCTCAAAAAAGCCATTTCCCTTGACTCCTCATCCTGGGAGGATCATTACAACCTCGGTGTGGCCTTTTATCGTGGGGGAAAATTTGAGGATGCAGCCCTGTCGTATCAGCAGGCCATCCGACTCAATCCAGAAGGGATCAACATCCATGTGGCACTGGGAAAGACCTATGCCAAACTTGGAAAATTTGATCTCTCTTTGAGAGAGTATAGGAATGCTGTGGGCGCCAGGCCTCTGGACCCGGAGATTCATTATGAACTCGGCCTCCTCTACCGCCTTCAAGGAGATAATAATATGGCAATGGCCGAGTTCGAAATTGCGCTGACCCATGATCCTAACCATCTCGGTGCCCAGACAAGACGCGCTGATCTCCTCGTGGAGATAGGAGAATTAGAGGCCGCCATTAAAGTATACAACGGGGTCCTCCAAGCGCATCCCAATGACGTCGATGCACGGTTAGGTATGGGTATTGCCCTCAGGGAAAAGGGAATTTACCGTGATGCTCTCAATCACCTTGAGGCGGCAAAATCCCTCAATCCTGACCGGGGCGACATTCGATTTCATCTGGCCCTTTGCTACGATCTCCAAGGCCAATACGGCAGGGCCATTCCCGAATATGAGGCCACTATAAAAATAAACCCATCCAATGCAGAAGCCTACTTCAATCTGGGAGTGATCTTTCATGCTCGTGGCGAAAGGACAACGGCCGAAACCTACTATCAAAGGGCAATCGAGACGAAGCCTGGTTTTGCTGAAGCATACAACAATCTTGGTATCCTTTATAGCGAAAGGGGATTAAATGAGCAGGCCCTCCAATCCTATGAGAAGGCAGTGGCCGTGAAACCCGATTTTGTTGAGGCTATCAACAATATGGGGGCCATCTATCGGAAAATGAAGTCCTATGACAAGGCCCGTGAGCTTTTTGAAAGGGTGGTTCGAGTGGACCAGGGTTTTTCTAAAGGTTACTACAACCTCGGTACTGTTTTTGAGGCATTGGACGAAAATGCCAAGGCGCTTGAAGCTTACCGGAAGGCGATCGAAATCGATCCGAACCAGAACGATGCCTATTACGGCCTCGGTACTGTTTTACAAAGGCAAGGACAGGTCGAAGAGGCCTTGGAGGCTTATCGGAAAGCCCTGGCAATCAACCCCCGTGATATCCAGGCACGGTTCAAGCTGGCCGATGTTCTCGCTTCTCAGAAGCGCTACGACGAATCCATCGAGGAGTACAAGGCCATTCTGAATAAAGACCCGAAAAACGTTGAGAGTCTAAATAATCTGGGGGTCATTTATTTCAGGAAAAAATCCTATGAGGAGGCATTACGCTACCTTCTGAGGGCAGTGGAGCTTGATCCTGAGATCGATTATATTCATAACAACCTCGGTATGGTCTACGCCGAGATGGGAATGCATGAAAAAGCCAGAGATGAGTATGAAAAGGCTATTGCAAGCTCAGAGAGGAAATCACCGAGTCCATAGAGTCAATCAGGTGGATCCGTGAATAAAAAGAGGCTGCTTCCGTCCCTTCTCCTCTCCTTCCTCATCCATCTGGGGGTTCTGACCGGAATCAACGTGGTCTTCGTCCCCACCCCCGGCATGCCGAAGTGGCGTGAACTCATTCCAGTTGATATGGTCATCCTCGAAGAAGAAGACGAATTGCAGAGTGACATCAGGTTGAAGGAAACCGGATTTTCGAAGGAATCGTTGATTGCGAAGGCTCAGACAGCCAAGGGCACTCCGAGTAGTACCTCCGTGGAAGATTTCCCCGGACCCATCCCCAAGGAAGGCACCTTTAAGCCTAGCCTGAATGTGGAACAGATCCCGACCCCTGGTGTCCTTCCCCCAGGACGGGAGGGGAAAGAGGTGGAAAGCAGACGGGTCACCACCCGCTCACCGGGCCTTCCTCAGCGCCTCCCTGCGATACCCCATTCCCCAACGGATCAATCCCCCCTTCTTGAGGTGGAGGAACCGAGAGTCTTGACTCTGGCCGAAAAAGGTGGAATTCCAATAGATTCTGCGACATTGGAAAAGATCACTGCCCCATTGGGCAGGAACCGCCCCCATTCAGAGTTTATCTCCGACCTGTCCCCCATTCCAACCATTAAATCTCCGGCCCTTCCCGAAGAAAGGGAAATGATCCTGGCAAGGCAAGAGGAAAATCTTCAGCCCCATATCGGTGATTCAGCGACGTTAAGACCGTTGAGAGGGTTAAAAGAGGCCGAGGAAAAAGCGGCGGACAACCGCTGGGATAACTTGATCCCTGGGAAAACAATACCCATGGAGCCTTTCCTGACCGGGTTCGAGAGGAAGGGAACTTTTGAGGGTGTAGAGAAAGGCTTTTCGATGCT
This sequence comes from uncultured Syntrophobacterales bacterium, assembly GCA_964346945.1. Lineage (GTDB taxonomy): Bacteria > Desulfobacterota > BSN033 > WVXP01. The sequence continues at coordinate 1,760 of CAYFXL010000027.1, read as the reverse complement.
GCTTGTTCTGGATACCAGCGGATCGGTCAAGGGTCCACCCTTGGAGGGCATCAAGGAATCAGCCATGGAATTTGTGAGCCTCCTGGGAAAACTGGATCGGTGCGCAGTCATAACATTCAATGATGAAGCGAGCCTAGTCGTTCCCTTCACCTCAGATAAAAATCGACTGAAGCGGGAGATCGCCAGCCTCCTCACGAAAGGCAAAAATACCGTGTTGTTCGATGCCCTTGATCAGGCCTTTCTCCTCCTGAGGGAGGAGAAAGATAACAGGAGATTTGTCGTTCTTTTTTCCGACGGGAAGGACGAAGGCAGTCGATCGACTCTTCATGAGGTAATCAATAGAGCCCGTAAGGAACAAATATCCGTCTTTTCTTTTGGGTATTCGAGGGTTGAGAGGAGATACCTGAGTACCCTGGAAAACATATCTCAGAGGACGGGAGGCATATTTGCCGAGGCTCCGCATTTTGGGGAAATCGTCGAACTATTTAGGACGACCAGAGGCTTGAAGGGCAAGCAAGAATCGTGATCCATCGGAAAGGCTCGAAATCAAAAGATAAGACAAGATCGGTCTGACGGGACCGCCATCTCCCTGCTTTTATTTTATCATCCTCAGCGGGATTTGCCTGACTTTTTCTCCGGTATCCCTCTCGCCTTTTTCCAACCCTTTCGATTTAATTGTCTAACTCCAGGCAAACAATACTCATTCTGTTGATATGGGGGAGGGCCTTGTTGGAGTGTGAGCTGGGATGGTAACAGATGCGTGGGAGTATAAAAGGTCAAGTGCGGGTTTATCATGGAGGCCTTCGGGAGAAGACGACCATCTAAGAGGTGTTGAAACTCTAGAGGGAGCTATTGATTGGAACGAATGTGCATTCCCTGACCCCCACGGAGATTATGCTATGACGGGAAAAAGTGTAAACGAGAGGTTCTTCCCGCGGTGAGCATTTTGTGCGAGAAAGGGGAATGTTTACATGTTCTTCAGTGTATCTGTTAAGGATTTCCAAATTGACCTAAGAATAACAACATCATTGCTTATTTCTATAATTCTGCATCCTAAATCAATGTATTTTCTTGCCTCCTCCTCCCACGGTTGACCAATACCGATTGCAACAGGTTTGCCGTATTTAGTGGCCACTTCTATGGTTTTCTTGATAGCCTCTTGAACCCTCGGGTGGTTCTTCTGAGGTCTCCGGAGGCCGATAGACATTGAATAATCAGACGGCCCAAAAAGGACGAAATCCAATCCCTCCATTGATAAAATCTCATCAAGCTTCGTAATGATTTCCTCATTTTCAACCATGATACCGACTAAGGTTTCATGTTCGCTCCAGTTTACCCAATCCTCACCGCCCCTCGCTCCCCACTGGCCAGAAAAACACAAGCTTGAATATCCCCGGGTTCCCCTGGGAGGAAATTTCGTAGCCTTTATGAGTTCTTCAACTTCTTCCCTGGTCGAGATGTCCGGTACCACAACCCCTCCTGCACCGATTTCTAAGGCCTTGTTGATTAAGTAATGGTTGCCTTTATCGATCCGTAAAATCGGAGCGACTTCAGCTACAGTTGCCGCTCGAATCATATGCTCCATCGACTCGTCCCGCCTCCATGAGTACTCATTATCGATCCGAATAAAATCTAACCCACTGTAACCGGCAACCTCAACGATGGCGGGGCTGTACGAGAAAACGGCGGTCCCCAAAGCCACCTCCCCCTTCTTCAAGACCTTCTTTAGCTTATTCACCTTCTGCATTGTCACAACTCCT